>CACZRT010000229.1 GCA_902783585.1 uncultured Lachnospiraceae bacterium
CAGTGTAAATGGACTGCCGGCGGTCACACTGCCCTCCGCAACCGCATAATCCGTCAGCATCACTCGGGGCGTAGCGGCATAGACAGCATTCACCCGTCCAATACACATCACAGATAACACGGCTGCTATCAATAACAAGCTTAAAACTCTATTCCTTTTCTCCATATTGAATCACTCCTCAATCTATATTAATATTATTCCGCTCCTAATTTCAGATCATCTGCCAGATCATTCGTCATTCTGCGAAGCGGGAAGTATATCGCCCCGCATACCACTAGTACCGACATCAGAATACACACCACCATCACACCGAACGGAAAATAATACTTCGTCTGATACAGAATCCTTAAAACAAAGAATACACCATAGCTTAATGCACCGCCGATCAAAATTCCTATCCCATCTGCGATCAGTGCTTCAATTACCCCTTCTAACAGTACCATCCGCATCAGGTGCTTCTTCGAGACACCGATCACACGGAGCTGCGCTAATTCACTCCGCCTTAGATACAGATTGCTCGCTGTGGTATTCAACATATTCAGCTCGAACATCAGCAGGATAAATACGACCACCGCAATTCCGCCAAGCAGCCATTTCAGAATATCCGATGTCTCAGATACCATAGAGAGATAGGTGCCAGAGCTCGATGCATAGGTATCCATGATGGAGAAGATCAGCGATACCCCATCCCCCATATCAAAGGTTACACTTAAGGATTCTTCATCCAACTTTATCTCAGACAAATAATTCCAGATCTGATCGATATTAGGAATCAGCCGGTCAGTATGATACATCATTCCGGTAGGCTGCGATGCATCCGTTCCGGTAAACGTATAATAATTCTCAAGCGGCATAATGATACGTAATGCGGAACCATATTCCACATCAATCTCCGTATTCACATCCCTTGATACAATCCCCTCAATCGTATAGGTTCGGTAATACCTATTGTCCTTAAGCTGCTGTTCGCAGTCTGCGATCAGATCCTGTTCCTTCTCTCTGTATTCATCCTCTATCATACTTGCCCTTGCAAGCTGCGGCGTCTCACAATACCGATAATCCCCTTCAAATTCTGACAAGGAGTGCTCCTCATTATAATCCTTATCCTGCGACAGCTCGGTTAATAATTCGTATTCCTCCATCCGAAGTTCGTTCAAAGGCTCATCTAAGAGCTTGTGAAGTTCTCCCACATCCGCCAGCTCGATCGTATCTCCCACCTGATAATCGGTATATTCTACACCATAATCATCGAAATCATCCGTCCCTGTATGTGAATACGGATTCTCATCATAGGTCCATGCCCAATTTACCAGAATCACTCCCTGCGGACTCACATTCAAGGTTCCGTCTGTCAGTACCGGCTGATAACGCGCCAGATCTTCTTCTCCATATCCATAGCATAACACATTCCGGAACATATCCGGTCTGTACGATGCCTCTCCGGACTTCATACGATCCCATATTCCCATCATCTGCTCGCCCAGATCAGAGGCAAGATAATCCTCCGAATAATGCTCCACCAACGCCTCCGGTGAAGATAAGCAGGTCTCTGCCACATACATCCGCTTTGCCTCCGTGATGTCCTGCATCTCCGATAATGCAGTCAGATTCTCTACCGGCGGCAGACTACTCTCCACCTGTTCTATCGTCTCGCCCCGCCCGTATTCATTATAGACATAGATCTGATAATAGCCGGCATCCTCAAACTGCTGCTGCATCCGTGCGATCATAGAATGTACCGCTGCACCCACACCCATGAACGCTGCAATCCCGAAGATCATCGCTCCAATCGTCCGATAGAACCGCCCCGGATGTCTCATAATATTCTTAAACGCATAATCCCCATCCAGTCCAAAGATTTTCGATGATAGCCGCCGGAACAGGTTCTTCTCTCTAAGCTTAATCTTCGGCAATTTGTACCGGTACTCACCTCGGATCGCAGACACCGGACTCATCTTGGTCACCATTTTCACATTCTCGTTCATGATGAAATACAGGTCGAACAGGAACTCCAGAATTACCACCAGAAGCGGCAGAACATGAAAGCCCGCAGGCAGGCCGGATAAACCGCCATCTCCAATGATCCTGTAACCCTTAAGTATCACGCGAACCAGCAACGACAGAAACGTACCCAGAACCGTACCGAAGGCAATGCCGATCAGCTCTATATACAACCCCTGCAGGAATACGATTCGCTTCAGCTGCTGCTTGGAGCTTCCGATACAGCGCAGATTCCCGTAATCCCGGATCTGCTCAAGCATGGACAGATGAATTCCATTTCGCACGATCCCGACACCGAAGATAGAGAAGATCAACGCAATAACCAGAACAAGAAGGACGATCACGATCCAGATAGAGCCCTCCTCTCCCTGAAAATAGAACTCTGCCAGAGGTCGGTTATAATCACCAACCACATCATATTTATCCTGCAGCTCGGATAATGTGGCTGTCATCCGGTATGGATTGGTTGTATTCATATAGATGGCATTCGGATAAAGCACTTCCGTCCAGCCATTCTCATCGTCGTACACATAATCCAGATATGGCGCCATATAAGCACTCTTAATCTTCGGTTCCTCCAGGATCTGCTGCGCCGTCTCCTCATCCTCCACAACCAGAACGATCTCATAATCCTGACCATCCCGCTCCTCTACCCGCATCTGCAAGAAGAAGCTGTACGCCAGATTCAGTCCCCCGTAGAGCACCATCACCACCAGCGTCACACCGATCACGGAAATAACCGTCCGCCGAAGATCATGCTTCAAATATTTCAAGGCAAGCATTGTGTAATTCGTCATTTTGGCATTCTCCTTTTTTCATCAGTCTCCACCGGTCTTCAGATCCTCAGACAGATCATTTCTCAGCCTCCGGATCGGCACATAGATCGCTCCGCAGACCACCAGCACCGATACCACGATCGCCAGTATTGCTGTCCCAACAGGGAAATAGTAATAAAACGGATTGCCCGAATCAACCATGATTCCCCGAAGTACCACATAGATCATGAAGCTGAA
>CACZRT010000230.1 GCA_902783585.1 uncultured Lachnospiraceae bacterium
CATACCGTATGATCCTCATGGTACTCACATACCATTCCATTAATATAATCTTGCAATATTCTTCAGCATACTACTGCTGATCAAAGTCTCCTCCCGCTTTCATCTGCGAGTCATAGACCTCCTTATAGATCTGACTTCCTGTAAGCAGCTCCTCATGCGTTCCGACCGCACTGATCTCACCCTCATGCATGACAATGATCCGGTCGGAATTCTGCACACTGGATATTCTCTGGGCAATGATCAGCTTCGTCGTATCCGGAATCTCCTCCGCAAAGGCCTTCCGAATCTTAGCGTCCGTCGCCGTATCCACCGCACTGGTCGAATCATCCAGGATCAATACCTTCGGCTTCTTAAGCAGCGCTCTGGCAATACATAGCCGCTGCTTCTGACCGCCGGATACATTCGAACCGCCCTGTTCGATCCTTGTGTTATATCCATCCGGCATCTTATCAATGAATTCATCCGCGCAGGCCAAGCGGCATGCCCGTCTGCATTCCTCTTCCGTGGCATTCTCATCTCCCCAGCGCAGATTATCATAGATCGTTCCGCTGAACAATGTATTCTTCTGCAGCACCACAGACACCTGATCTCTCAAGGTCTTCATATCATAGTCCCTGACATCATGCCCTCCGACATAGACTGTACCATCCGATACATCGTACAGACGGCTGATCAGACTTACCAGACTGGTCTTGGCACTACCGGTCCCACCAATAATACCGATGGTCTCACCGGGACGAATGTCCAGATTAATATCCTTCAATACATTATCCTTAGCGTCCTTCTTATATTTGAAGCAGACATGCTCGAACCGGATACTTCCGTCCGGCACCTCCATGATCGGATTCTCCGGATTATGAAGCTCGCTTTCCTCCTGAATGACCTCTGCGATACGCTTGCCGCTGGCAGAGCTCATACTGATCATAACGAATACCATGGACAACATCATAAGGCTCATCAGTATATTCATACAATAAGTAAGCAGCGCCATCAGATCACCGGTTTCCATATCCCCGGCAACGATATAATGCGCCCCGATCCAGCTGATGATCAGGATACAGGTATAGACCGTCAGCATCATGATCGGCATATTGGCAATGATATTCTTCTCCGCCCTCACGAACATGTTATAGATATTCAGGGCAGCCTGTTCAAAACGATTGATCTCATAATCCTCCCGAACATACGCCTTCACCACACGGATCCCGGATATATTCTCCTGCACACTGGCATTTAAGTCGTCATATTTCTGGAATACCTGACTGAAATACTTAGCGGCATGGCTCATTAAGAAGAATACGACGATCGCCAGCAGAAATACCGCGATCAGATACACGAAAGCCACTCTCGCATTCAGGAAAAATGCCCCGCCCATGGCAAATACCATGCTGAACAGCGCCCGGATCGCCATACGGATCGTCATCATATATGCCATCTGCAGATTCGTAACGTCCGTCGTCAGACGCGTAACCAGACCGGCGGTGCTGTATTTATCAATATTTGAAAAAGAAAAGCTCTGAATATTATGGAACATGGCTTTTCTCAGATTCTTGGCAAATCCGGCAGACGCCAGTGCCGCATATTTACCGCCCAAAATACCCGAAAACAATCCGACCACGGCGATCGGGATCATGATAATGCCAATCTTATAGATATACGGCAGATCGCCGCCTTCCACCTCGATCCCGTTATTGACCAGCTTAGCCATCAGAAGCGGGATCACCGTCTCAACAATTACCTCCAATATCATGAATAACGGAGATAAGATCGTCGCTTTCCAATATTCCTTAACCTCCCCTAATAAGGTCTTTAACATTGAAAACTCCTCCTTGTTCCTTATCAACTATCCATTCCGGGCTATGACCGTCTGACTCCTCAATCTCCTGTCACGCAGAAACTGCCCGGCTAATTCGTCCCCGTACTTCCGAATCCGCCCCGGTCACTTCCGGTCAGTTCTTCTACCTCTTCAAACGTAATCTTCGGCTGATGTTTCTCGATACGGAACTGACAGATCCGGTCATTCACCTCGATCACCGTATCCCGCATAGCCAGTGCCGGAAACCGATACCAGTCGTTCGGACCGCAGTAGGTCTCATCAATGATCCCCATGGAATTCGCCTGAAGAATCCCGTAATTCTTGAAGGTACTGCTTCTCGGTACAATATGTGCTTCGTACCCAGCCGGAAGCTCGATCGCCACTCCCAGATGGATCAGCTTGAATTCCCCTGCCTTCAGCTCCACGCGCTCTGCTGCCCGAAGGTCGATCCAGTCAGATTTCCCATCTATATACTCCAATCTCTTAATCTGGTCATTCAGATACTTAATCTTCAAAGTTACTTCTTCCATATCGTTCCTTCTCCTCCTTGCCATATAGCATTTATTCTATACCTTTTCTACTATAAAATCATCTACTTTATATAATTTTTATGGGATCATTTTATATGCCATTTCAATTTTATACAATTATATCACATACAATCTTAAAACACAATCCCAATACTGTTCTGCCGAAGCTTTTTATATACTGTACCGAATTCTTTTTATGTGCCGTCCCGAATTCCTTTCATGTACCGTTCCGAATTCCTTTTTATGTACCGTCCCGAATTCCTCATTGTCATTCCCTTCATTTTCAGTTACACTAAGAGTATCATTCGGCAATCAGGAGGGAGTTATCATGATCACAATCAGTACCTGTATGATCGTTAAAAATGAAGAACTGATCCTCGCCCGCTGCTTAGACTGTATCAAGCAGTTCTCCGACGAGATCATCATCGTAGACACCGGTTCCACGGACGGCACCAAGGATGTAGCCAGGAACTATACCGATCAGATCTATGACTTTGCATGGATCAATGATTTCGCGGCAGCGCGGAACTTTGCCTTCTCCAAGGCCGGCTGCGAATATATCTATACCGCCGACGCGGACGAGATCATAGATGAAGAGAATATCCGCAAGATCCAACAGTTAAAGGAAGCCATCCTGCCGGAGATCGATATCGTCCAGATGTATTATACCAATCAGTTAGAATACGGAACCACCTACAATTACGATCAGGAATATCGTCCGAAGCTGATCAAGCGGCTGCGGGAATTCTACTGGCAGGACCCTCTTCATGAGACCCTTCGCTTAGAGCCCGTGATCTACGACAGCGATATCGCGATCATTCACAAGCCGCATGAAAATCACAGCGAGCGGGACTTTGCCAATCTGCAGAAGCTGATCGCAAATGGAGATAAGCTGTCGCCGAAGCTGAATGTCATGTATGCCAAGGAGCTGTTCATATCCGGCACCACGGATGACTTTCTGACCGCGCAGCCATATTTTAAGTCCCTTATGGATGAGATCCTGAAGGACGATGAATTACAGGCCGCGCTGTGCGTCCTTGCCAAATGTGCCGCCATCCGGAAGGATCCGCATCTAATGCTCTGTGCCGCCACAAAAAATATGGCAGACGGACATCCATCTGCCGAAGTGTGCACCTGTATCGGTGAATATTATATGGCATGCGAAGAATACGAGGAGGCCGCTATGTGGTATTACAATGCCGCCTACGAAGCCGAATGTCAGCTTGCCATTCAGTACGGACATACCCTGCCGATTCAGGGACTGATCCGCTGTTATCAGATCTTCGGGAACGAAGAACAGGTGCGTTTCTACGAAGAAGAGCTGCAGAAAACAACCTGATCTTCTTGTTCCTATCTAATGCGTACTACGATCATATAAACCCGACCAGATCATTAGATCTCCCATACCCAGGACGACATATCGTCGTCCTTCTTTTTATTTGTATCCTTAAAGGTCATCTCCGGTGTCCGGACAATTACCTTGGTCTGCGGTGCAACCGAAGACGTTATGAATGCATTACCACCGATAACCGAATCGTGACCGATCACGGTATCCCCGCCCAAGATTGAAGAGCCGGAATAGATCGTGACATTATCCTCGATCGTTGGGTGCCGCTTCACACCGGAAAGTGCCTGCCCCTGTCTGGTAGACAGACCACCGAGAGTCACGCCCTGATACAGCTTCACATGATTGCCGATAATGGTCGTCTCGCCGATTACAACGCCGGTTCCGTGATCAATGAAGAAATATTCACCGATCTTAGCTCCCGCATTAATATCAATTCCCGTCCGACTGTGCACATACTCCGTCATGATACGGGGAATGAGCGGAACATCCTCCTCATATAATTCATGCGCAATCCGGTATACGTAGATTGCGAACAATCCCGGATACGATATAATGATATCCTCCTTGCTCTTGGCCGCCGGATCTCCGTCAAAGCCTGCCTGAACATCCTTTAACAGCATTTCCTGAATATGCGGAACACGGCTGATAAAATAGCGGCTGATCTCCTCTGCCCGTTCGGTCGCGCGTTCGATCGTGATCTCTTCCTCTGTATACCGCAGAGCCAGTATGATCTGCTCCTTTAATGTCCAATACACCCGGTTCAGCAAAGAGCCGGCAAAATAATCCCCAATGTAATTCGCCAGATTCTCCTCTCCAAAATACCCCGGAAACATCACTCTCCGAAGCTCCTTGATCAGATTGATGATCGTGCTGCGGCTCGGCAGATGCCTCCCCTCCTTAGAAATCAGCACATCATTATTCTCGTAATTATTATATATTTCCGAAACTGTCTGCTGAAACAGTTCCACCAGTGAACGATCCATTTCCATAACCCGATACCTCTTTCCATATTAGTATATGTAATTCCCTGTCGATCCG
>CACZRT010000231.1 GCA_902783585.1 uncultured Lachnospiraceae bacterium
GAGATCTACGGACGTGAGACCGGCGATCAGGTCTTACAGACCATTGCCAAGACGCTTTACAGTTTCGTTCGTGACAATGAAGGAACTGCAGCTCGGGGTGAGAGCGATACCTTCCTTCTCTATATCAAGCGTCAGACAGATTACGAGCCTCTGCTCAATCTGATTAGCAAGGATCTGGCAGATCTGTCCGACCAGCTCCATGCACATGTACGTATGGGAATTTATCAGAAGACCTCTGATGATTCCGATATCGCAGCCATGTTTGACCGTGCCAACCGCGCCTGCAACACGATTCGCGGTAATTTCCAGCGATCCATTGCTTATTATGATCAAGAACTTCAGAAAGATGCGATCTTTGCGGAACGGCTGATCCATGATATACATGATGGTATCGAAGAAAAGCAGTTCAAAGTATACTATCAGCCGAAGTATGATATTCAAGGTGAGGTTCCGGTACTTAAGAGCGCCGAGGCATTAGTCCGGTGGCAGCATCCGGAATTCGGCATGATTCCACCGGGATCTTTCATTTCTCTCTTCGAAGAGAACGGTCTGATTCAGAAAGTCGATCACTTTGTATGGCGTCAGGTTGCGGAACAAATGCGCGACTGGAAAACGAAATATTCCAAGGTTGTTCCGATCTCTGTTAACATGTCCAGAATTGATGTCTTTGATCCGGGACTGGAATCAAAGCTCATGGGACTGATGACGGAATTTGGGTTGTCTCCTGCAGATTTTCATTTGGAGATCACGGAATCTGCATATTCAGAGAATTCCGATCAGATTATCTCTCTGATTGCCAAATTGCGAAGTGACGGATTCATTGTAGAAATGGACGATTTCGGTGCAGGTTATTCATCCCTGAATATGTTAACCTCCATGCCGATTGATGTATTAAAAATGGATATGACCTTTGTGCGCAATATGCATAAGGATGAGAAACAGCTAAAAATGATCGAAATGATCATGGAGATTGCCGATTTCCTCTCTGTTCCTGTTGTAGCAGAGGGAGTTGAAGATGAAGAACAATATGAATTTCTGAAGAAAGTTGGTTGTGATCTGATCCAGGGGTATTATTTCTCAAAGCCGGTTCCGGAAGAGGAATTTGAACAACTGCTTTGGGAAATGAACCAATAGGAAGGGGGCAGAACAAGATGTTGACAGTGGATGCCATGAAAGCGTTCGGAGCGGATACCGAGACTGCGCTGACAAGATGTGTAGGAAGCGAAGCCTTATATCTCCGACTGGTAGGTAAGGTTCCGGATTCCGAAGACTTTGATAAGTTGGAGGCTGCCGTTAAGGCGAAGGATTATGATGCCGCATTTAACCTTGCACACGGCCTGAAAGGAATCCTTCTGAATTTATCCATTACACCGATCGCAGATCCGGTTTCGGAAATGACGGAATTACTGCGGAGCAGAAAGGATATGGACTACAGTCCTTACATTCAGAAGATGCAGGCAGAACGCAAGAAGCTGACAGAATTATGTAAATCATAGCCATCAAATACATTACATAGAATAGACAGAGAAAAAAATAATACAGAAAGGAACGAGAGAATGTTTAGAAAGAACTTATTAGGAAAACAAGTATTGATCAGTATCATTTCCGTGGTCGTTGCCGCGCTGGCGCTTACCATTTATGGTGCCGCCAAGTTCAAAGACATCTATGAGGAAATGATCCAAGAGGTAGTTTTGGTTGCATCCAGCGAGTTTGTTGAGGAATTGAATGTAGCCAAGCCGGGAGATCTTGCCAAGGAAGCCGATGGAAGCTATACCAAGGGCGGTCAGGCAATCACCGATGCCGTTATGATGGAGATGAAGGACAAGACCGGTATTGATTATGAGATCATCGTAGACGATACCATTGCTGCTACCACGATCACCGATGATTCCGGAGCATCCATTGCCGGAACCAAGGTATCTTCAAAGGCAAAGGAATGTATGAGCAGCGGTCAGCCGGTATATGTAACCAATGTGGAGATCGGAAGTAAGGTATTCTACGGCTATTATATCGCTTTGAAGAACAGCGATGGCAAGGTAGCCGGCTGTGTCTTCGCCGGAAGAGAATCTTCGGGTATCAACGGCGAGATCCGCTCCAATGTAATCAAAATGGTTCTGATCGCGATCGTATGTATCATTGCAGTAATTATAATCGGTATTATCTCTGTGAATAAGACATCCCGCTATATGCACAATATTGTTGCAGGTCTGGAGCAGTTGTCAGAGGGTAACTTATCTATCGTGATCGATGAGCGGATCATGAACCGCAGCGATGAATTAGGTACTATTGCACAGAGCACTAAGCGGTTAGATGATGAATTACATCAGATTGTTTCACAGCTGAAGCATATGGCACATGAAGTTCGGCATGCAACCCACGAGGTACATGATTCCGTCGGAAGTGCTACACAGGCATCTTCTCAGGTATCCCTTGCTATGGATGAAGTATCACAAGGCGCAGTATCACAGGCTGAGAGCTTGATGACCTCCGCAGAAGATACCACCAGAATGGGTGAGGATATCACAGGAATTTCAGGAGATATTCATGAATTGAATGATTATGCAGAGGATATGCTGCAGGCATGTAACCGTTCTCTGGAATCCCTTACCGTGCTGTTAGAGCACAACGAAGAAGTTGTAGAATCTATGCAGAGTATCGAGAATCATATTAAGAGCACGAACGATTCCGTATTAGACATTTCACAGATGTCAGACTTGATTGATAACATATCTTCTCAGACCAACCTGTTGTCACTGAATGCTTCCATCGAGTCCGCAAGAGCCGGCGAAGCAGGACGTGGATTTGCAGTCGTTGCAGATGAGATCCGTGTACTGGCCGATCAGTCCAAGGAAGCTGCCGGACATATCAAAGAGATCGTTGACCGTCTGATCAATGAGTCCCGCCAGACCGTGTCTCTGACTAATGATCTGAATGAGAAGTTCCGCATCCAGAGTGAGAAATTGGATTCTACCAAGCAGGATATGAATCTGATGGTTGATGAGGTACATAAGGTAACCGGTAATTCCAATACCATTACCCAACATATCATCATTGTTGATGAGGCTAAGAATAACCTGATCAATACCTTCTCCGATCTGTCAGCAATCTCAGAAGAGAACGCAGCCGCAACGGAAGAAACCAACGCATCTATGGAAGAGTTAAATGCGATCTTCGAGGCAATCAACCATGCATCTCACGAGATGAAGACGGTTGCACACGAGATGCACGAATTGATGGAATTCTTTACCTTAGACGGTGGCAATGCAGCAGATGATGACGACGAGAATGAAGAAGACTAGGATATAAGCTTCCCATATGTATAATGATATACACGAAAGTCACATAACAAGAAAGGGTCGGGATACCGGCCCTTTTACTTATCATATGACACGAACGAGCCGGAGGATTCCACGAAACGCTAGCTGTCACGATTTTTAAATAATTCACATATCGGCTCGCCCGTGTCAAATATCATCTCGACTATCGTTTCATTTTAGCTTTGTGATATAATGGTCTTCACGCTTGAGTGACAGACGCC
>CACZRT010000232.1 GCA_902783585.1 uncultured Lachnospiraceae bacterium
TATGAAGCTTAGAGAAGAGATTATATCTGAATTTGAGAGACATGCATATCTTGAAAAATCGGAGATATTAAGTGAGGAAAAGAAAGAGACTTTCAAGAGTTTTTATAAACATGCATTTGCTTGGGCAGATAGAAGGTATGAAAGTAAAGAAGATGAAAAAGAGGATTTTTCAAAGGAAGTCGGACGTTATTCCACTGCGTTAAAGACCCTTTCAGAGTGTCTTAAGATGCATCATAATGAGAATGTAATTATACTTCTTGATGAATATGATGTGCCACTGGAAAATGCATATTATGAAGGCTTTTACAAAGAGATGGTGGATTTTATCAGATCGCTTTTTGAGTCGGCACTTAAGACCAATGATGCGCTAGAGAGGGCTGTTATCACAGGGTGTTTAAGAATAAGTAAGGAGAGCATATTCACAGGGCTGAATCATTTGAAAATTAATTCCGTACGTGATGGAAGTTTTGCAGAAGGCTTTGGTTTTACAGAAAAAGAAACAGAGCAGATGCTAACCGATTATGACCTTTCTGACAGAATTGAAGAAGCAAAAAAATGGTATGATGGCTATCTGTTTGGTAGTACAGAAATCTATAATCCATGGAGTATTATCAGTTACGTATATTCTATTGCCTATGATGGAAAGGAATTCCCGGAACCGTACTGGGCTAACACATCATCCAATACCATAATTAAGGATATGATCTGGCATGCCAATGATGAGATGAAGCAGGAGCTTGATATACTGGTAAATGGTGGAACGATCGAGAAGCAGATTCATGAGGACATCACATATGACGATATCCATGAGTCAGAGGATAATCTGTGGAATTTTCTGTTCTTTACCGGATATATGAAGAAGGTATCTGAAAGAAGAGAGGATAAATATATATACCTTACAATGAAGATACCGAATGCTGAAATAGCAAGTATATATGAAAGTCAGATCAGTGGATGGTTTGACAAGCAGGTAAAGAGTGAAGACAGAAATGTGCTTCATAAGGCGGTGCTTGACGGAGATACGGACGCTATAGCCGGATATGTGACAAAGCTCCTGAAAAAAAGCATCAGTGTATTTGACAATGACGAATCCTTCTATCACGGTTTCTTCCTGTCACTTTTATACGGAACACCGGATTATCAGCCACGCTCAAACAGAGAAGAAGGCGACGGCCGGCCGGATATCGTGCTATATCCGGAAAATCCAACCGATCCGGCAATCATTTTTGAGATCAAGACGAGAAAGAAGTTTAACGAGATGGAAGATGGACTTCGTGAGGCGTATGACCAGATCAGGGATAAGAAGTATGAAGAAGGCGTGCTTGAGGATGGATACATGGGTGCTGTATCCTATGGAATATGCTTCTGTAAGAAGAGCTGTATCGTGGGTGCGTATGGCGATAACAATTAAGCAATATTGAAAACACGACAAATTAGCACACTTTTTAACAGCGTTTTATGTTATAATACAAAAGGTACCTTCAATAAGATAGGATTACCGGAGTATACATTATCAATAAGAATGATTATTGAAAAAGAAAGGATTGACAGTTATATATATCAAAACGGATATAATCTTTCAGGTCAGGTTCGGCGGTTTTTGCGTGTATAAGTTCTTGTCAAGCGGCCGTATGGACGCCCGACTTGTACATAAGGACATACGGACATTTGACATGGCAACGGACATGTGCATGTAGCACGATAGTGCGGAAAGCAAATACTCGTAGGATTGCGGGAGTTCGAAGCACGGAGCATCCGTAGCTTATATGCAGGTATATACATCATGGTTCTGCGGCAACCATAACAGCCGTAAATAAAGAAAAAGGAGATAAAACAGTTTATGAGAATGAAGATGGAACGATTTTTAGGCATCTTATTAGGTCTTGCGTTGGTG
The DNA here is from genome assembly GCA_902783585.1 of uncultured Lachnospiraceae bacterium. Classification (GTDB taxonomy): domain Bacteria; phylum Bacillota; class Clostridia; order Lachnospirales; family Lachnospiraceae; genus CAG-632. The sequence goes on from CACZRT010000232.1 coordinate 1,895, forward strand.
CTAGGGCTGATGCCGGGGATGAGTATGACGGCATATGCGATCGCCGACCCCCCCGTCGCCAGCGTGACCAGCGGTGGCACGACAACGAATTACTCTGACTTCGCTGGAGCTGTGACTGCGTGGGATACTGCGGGTGCCGGTGCGATCCTCAAGCTGCTCGCGGATGTAGAGACGAGCATTGGCATCAACGTCAACAAGGGTTACGGTAACCCCATGATCCTGGATCTCAACGGATACGGTATCCGCTATGCCGGATCTGGTTCTGATTACAACAGCTCCGTGATTTATGTCGGTGACGGCGGAAGCCTGAAGCTGACAGACGGAGAGCCGACCCGCGTGCACTATATCACGCTGGATAGTACCGGGCGCGGTACGGCGGTCAGCAACACAATCTCTGCCGGAGCCATCGAGGTTACCGGTGGTTATCTCACCGGAGGTATTGGGTACGGCGAAAGCTCAAGGCAGGGAGCAGGAGTGTATACCTTCGGGTCTTTCACCATGGAGGGTGGCACCATTGTCGGCAACACGGTAAGCAGTGGCAGCAATAACCGTCAGGGCGGCGGCGTATATATCGCCGGCACCGGTACGTTCAACATGAACGGCGGTACGATCACCGCAAATGCCGTAAAGGGCGGTAACGGCGGAGACAGTTCGGGCGGCGGTGTGTATGTCAACAGCGGCAGCACGTTCAACATGAACGGCGGTACGATCACCGGCAACACCGCGAATACCAACGGCGGCGGCGTGTATGTCAACAGCAGCAGCACGTTCACCATGACCCGTGGCACGATCAGTGATAACATGGCGACCAGTTACGGCGGCGGCGTGTTCAACAACGGGAAGTTCACCATGTCCGGCGACAGCCAGATCATCAATAACAAAGCAACTGGGAGTTCTGGCAAAGGCGGCGGAGTATCCAATTCTAATAACGGCGTTTTTGAAATGAATGGCGGCAAGATACAGGGAAATGAAGCTGTATATTACGCGGGTGTTCGCAATGACGGCGGCACCTTCACGATGACGTACGGTGAGATTTCCGGCAACAAAGCGATTGACAGCATTGGAGGTGTTTATGTTTATGATGGCACCTTCACGATGACGGGCGGCAAGATCGTTAATAACGAAGATTCAGATTCGGGTTCCTGCGGCGGCGTATATGCGCTCGGCACATTCAACCTCTCCGGTGATGCGGTTATCAAGGACAACCTAAAGGGAACCGATGCGAATAATGTGTATTTGCCTGACGGGAAAAAGATTACCGTCACTGGCGCACTGACTAGTGAAGCCGAGGTCGGCGTGACGATGAAGACCCCCGGCGTGTTCACCAGTGGCGGCATCGCAAAAGACTACATGGCGATATTTACCAGCGACGATGATGCTTACTCCGTGACGACGGAGGGTGATGAGCTGAAGCTTGCTCTTACCGCTATCGTTATCAAGGCACCGACAGCCAAGACCTTGACCTACACAGGATCCGCACAGGAATTGGTGACTGCCGGAACAGCCGAAGGCGGCACAATGCAGTACGCTCTCGGTAAGAATGCAACAACAGCACCGACAGATAGCTGGTCTGTATCTGTTCCAACCGGAATCGATGCCGGCACCTACTATGTCTGGTATAAGGTTTTGGGAGACGAAAACCATGCAGATACAGAACCTGAAGTGCGGAAGGTTACAATTGATGTCGATCAGGGTGAAACAAAGATCGAGACCGAAGTGAAGACAGATGAGAAGTCACCGAAATTAGAGGCTTCTGATCTTACAAAGGAAGTTGCTGAGTCAACGCTTACGGATGAAGAGAAGGCGATCATCGATGAAGCTGTCAATGAAGGCAAGGATGTCAATGTAGATGTATATCTTGCAATTCATGATATCGCAGATGAGATTGCAGCAGAGGACAAGGCAAAGCTCGAAGCAGAAGCTTCGGACGCAGGTCAGATCGCATACTTCGATATTTCATTATTTAAGGAAACTATAGTTGACGGATCTTCGCTCGGAGCAACTCGTGTCCATGAACTTCAAAAGCCATTAAAGCTTACGATTGGAGTACCGAATAGCTTCCCGGCAGTAGAGAGCGGATATACAAGAACATACGTGGTATTACGGTTACATAATGGGGAGGTCACAACCCTTCCGGCAACGGTCAATGCAGACGGAACAATCTCCTTTGAAACAGATCGGTTTTCTGTATATGCATTAGTGTACAGGGATACCAAGGATGCGACCACAACCGAGGCAACGACAGCAACCACGGCAGCAGCGAGTACATCCGATGCAACTACAGCCGCAGCCACGACTGAGGCGGCTAAGACCTCTCCGAAGACCGGTGATTCCATGCCGATTGCAGTTTTGGTTGTATTGATGCTTACGGCAGCAGGTATGTTAGTATTCATGGATCTGAAGAAGAAAAAGAACTAGTAGATAAAAGATTACAGGAAAATAAGATAATATAATAAAAAACCGGTATCTATGGTTATGATAATCATAGATATCGGTTTTTAAAATAATAGGAGACTTATATCACATACTCTCTAAAGCTTTAACATAGTATAATCTCGTTAAGTAATTCTACAGACTTATGTTTAAAATGTTAATTCTGCAATTCGATTTCGTAATCCAACTAAAAAATGCTGTAATCGATATTTCACAACGGATTGTAACACATATAGGATTCTGTTAAAATGGTAAAGAGAGGAAAATAAGGGCTTTCCTCCAAAGGAGAAGTTGAAGCTGCCGGGACAGATCTTCTAAACTATAACACATTGTGGGAGATAGAACATGAATCAAAAGGAACGAATGTCAGAAGGATTATCGTATCGGTTGATATCCGGCAAGGAGGAGATCCTTATGCCGAGTCCGGTCTATCAGCATATTGTCAAACGGAATTGGGACCAGGTTGCCAAGCCGTTAGACAGTCTTGGTGTATTTGAGGATATAACGGTACGCATGGGAGGAATTCTGGAAGACACTTCTCTGAATCTGGATAAGAAGGCCATTCTTGTGATGTGTGCGGATAACGGGATTGTCGAGGAGGGCGTGAGTCAGTCCGGGCAGGAGGTAACGCTTGCTGTGGCAGGCTCCATGGGAAGACAGACCTCTTCTGTGTGCAGAATGGCGCGACTTAGCAATACAGCCGTGATTCCTGTGGATATTGGGATCAATTCGGATGAGATACTGACAGGAGTACTTTCGTGCAAGGTTGCACATGGAACAAGGAACTTTGCAAAGGAACCGGCGATGACAAGAGAGGAAGTCTATCAGGCGGTGGAAGTGGGGATCGATCTTGTCAGACAATGCAAGGAGGAAGGGTTTAAGCTGATCGGAACCGGCGAAATGGGAATCGGGAATACGACCACCAGTGCTGCTGTGATTGCCTCCCTGCTTTCCTGCCCTGTGCATGATGTTGTTGGAAGAGGGGCAGGGCTAAGTATAAAAGGTCTTTGCCGCAAAGAACAGGTAATCGAGGAGGCAATCGCCCGTTATCAATTACAGGATGCAGACGCTTGTAATGTCCTGCAATGTGTCGGCGGATTGGATATTGCCGGTTTGGTTGGGGTAATGTTCGGCGGCGCCTATTATCAGATACCGATCGTATTGGACGGCGTGATCAGTGCAGCAGCAGCACTTGCTGCAGTGCGGATTCTTCCTGCGGTAAAGGATTATCTATTTGCTTCCCATATGGGAAAGGAACAGGCGATGGAACCGGTCTGTCAGGAGTTAGGTCTTAAGCCTGTCATATACGGAGAACTGGCGTTAGGCGAAGGAACCGGAGCAGCCATGTTCTTTTCTCTGCTGGATCAGGCGCTTTCCGTATACCATGACCAGACAACATTCGGGGATATTCAGATCGAGGCGTATCAGAGGCTGGAGTGAAATAACGTATAAAGGACTGGAATGGAATCGGATTGTGATGAACAGGAATTCATGGTATTCTGTATAGAGCAGAGAAATCCATGATTGAAAAAAGAATCGTATGATTGCAGGAATGATGAGAATATGCTGATAGTTGTATACGGCGGAAGCGGGAGCGGGAAATCTGCATATGCGGAAGACCTGATCATAAAAGAAAATCAGTTGCGGTATCAAGGACGGCTGCCTATGTATTATCTTGCCACGATGCAGGTAATAGGCGAAGAGGGCGAGGAGCGTGTTCGGAAGCATCGTAAGCTGCGGGAAGGCAAGGGGTTTGTGACGATCGAACAGGAACAGGATGTGGCGGAGATCGTTCAAGATGAATCGTCTGTATGCTTCCAATACGAGAAAATGGATGATGGGAACAAGATTGTTACGGCGAATCCGTATGTGGTCCTTTTGGAGTGTATGTCGAATCTGGTTGCGAATGAGATGTTCCGGGATGACATGATTATTGCACCGGATTTAGCAGCAGAGAAGATTAAGCAAGATTTTCAGATATTGATGGAGTCCTGTGAAATATTGGTGGTAGTAACCAATAATGTGTTTGAAGATGGAATACAGTATGATACAGATACAATGAATTATCTGAATGTCCTTGCCGAGGTCAACGCATTTCTTACCTGTCGGGCTGATGAGGTTATTGAGGTTGTTGCGGGGATACCAATAAAGTTAAAGTAGGAGGAATTGTGTAGTGAGTGATTGGGATTTTTTGTGGGAACTAAAAGGTCAAGAGTATTATGATGCGTTATATTCGGGTGGAACTTATGCTGATTGGGCATTTATTGAAAAACAGGAAAGAGAGAAAAGAAGAGGTGTATATCATAAGAAACAGAATACAATAGTTTTTATTGATGCTGAAGGTGTCTCGCATTTTTCTGCCGAAGAAATTGAAGAACATATAAAGGATATTGGACAAGTGGCGGAAGTTAGGTATTATGCAATGCAAAAGGATCCGGCAACAAAAGGCTGGAAAGATACCGAAAAAAAATATGGATATAAAGCGATTTTATTGTCCGGAGAAAGAACTAGAAATAAAATAGATGATAAATTGATTAAGGATGCAAAGAACATCTTAGTCAAGAATAAAAGCATAGATATATTTGTGTTAGTTACTAAAGATGGAGATTTTACAGAACTTGCAACGTATCTGAGGCAGAATGGAAAACGAGTAGTTTTACTTGCTCCGCTTCAGACATCAAAAGAATTAAAAAGTGTATGTAGTCAATGTATTGATATACAATAAAGTTAGAGTTTTTCTATTTAATAGCAATAAATAAATGTACCAATTATGCATGGCAACCTAAAATATATGTGATAACAATTACGCATAAATATTTGAGATTCGAGGATATTATATGTCTATCATCAAAGCATTATGTATAGCATTTTCCATCTATTCTAAGATTCCTATGCCACAGTTTGAGTGGAAGGATAAGGATATGCGGTATCATCTGATCTTCTTTCCCTTTGTGGGAGCTGTGATCGGAGCATTGATCTATGGTTGGGGGGGGCTCTGCAGAATATTGGAGCTTCCGGCATTCGTATTTGCATTGATCACGGCGGCGATTCCGCTTATCGTTACCGGTGGATTTCACGTGGACGGCTTTATGGATACGATGGATGCGTTTAAGTCCTATAAGTCCGGAGAAGAGAAGCTTATGATCATGAAGGATCCGCATATCGGGGCATTTTCTGTGATCATGCTTGCCGTGTATGGTCTGATTTATCTGGCGGCTGCATCGCTGTTACAGGATGAGAGCATTGGTGTCTTTGTTCTGTCATTTATTCTTTCAAGGATTTTAAGTGCAATTGCGGTGTTGTCATTTCCACGGGCGAAGACAGAGGGAATGGTACATACATTTTCGGAGAGTGCAGACAGCAGGAGAGGATTAGTAAGGGCGCTTTTAATTGTAGAGCTGCTGGTAACGATAGGTGGAATGCTCCGATTTAATCTGATTCTCGGAATCACAACTGTGCTTTGCTTTGGATTATATTTCTTATATTATTATCTTCGGACGAAGCGGGAGTTTGGCGGAATTACTGGTGATACGGCAGGGTATTTTGTGACCTGTTCAGAGGTGCTCGCAGCGGTGCTTGGTGCGGTATATGCTGTGGTGTCGGGGGCTATGGGATCATAAGATACGCATGGGTAGATAAGAAATAGGATGGAGAACAAGCGATGATCGTCAATACGGGGCAAAGAACGGATATACCGGCATATTACAGTACATGGTTCTATAACCGGATCCGCGCGGGAGAGGTTCTGGTCCGGAATCCGTATTATCCGACGCAGGTAGCACGATACAGGCTGACACCGGAGATTGTGGACTGCCTGTCCTTCTGTACGAAGAATCCGGCGCCAATGCTGCCGAGATTACAGGAGCTGGACGCATATCCACAGCTGTGGTATGTAACGATCACACCATATGGCAAGGATATTGAACCGCATGTTCCGGACTGGCGGGAGGTTGTTCACAGCTTTCAGGAATTATCGAAGCATGTAGGTACCCATTCTATTATTTGGCGATATGATCCGGTATTATTGCTTGGCGGATATCATGTGGAATTCCATAAGAATACATTTCTTGCGATGTGCAGAGAGCTTAGCGGTTATACGGATACCTGTGTAATCAGCTTTATTCAGCTGTATGAGAAGACGAAGAAGAATTTCCATGAGGTATCAACAGTTCCGGCAGAGATCCGGCGAGAGCTGGCGGCGTACTTTGTGAAGGTAGGACAGGAGTATGGTATACGGATCAAGGGCTGTTGCGTGGACTTAGAGCTTGCCGGGCTTGGAGTGGATGTGACAGGCTGTGCGACCAGGGAGGTCTATGAGCGTGCCTTGGGTGAAGCCCTTACCGTTCCGGCCAACGAGGCACATGCAAGAGATGAGTGTCAATGTCTGCTGGGATATGATATCGGTGCCTATAATACCTGTCTGCATGGATGCCGGTATTGCTACGCGAATTATGATATGGAATTGGTGAAGAATAATTACCGGCTGCATGACCCGGAGTCGCTGCTGCTGATCGGACATCTTACACCGGCCGATCAGATCTATGACGCCAGGCAGATCAAGTATTCACATGGACAGATGGTGATGACGGAGTTGTTAAAGTGATTATTAATAGAAAAATGCATCAATAAAAGTATGCCAAATCCATCAATGAAAGTACGCCAAATCCATCAATGAAAGTATGCCAAATCCATCAATGAAAGTACGCCAAATCCATCAATGAAAATATGCCAAACCCATCAATAAAAATACGACAAATCCGTCAATGAAAACTTGCCAAATCCATCAATGCATGATAAATTACAAGTAGGAAATAATAAGTATGATGCATATTAAGGCAGAGGTGATATCATTGAAGGAATATATAAGTCGTATTGCTGATACAATTCTACAGGATAAATTAGAGAGCAAAGGCGCTGTTCTGGTGGAAGGTGCCAAATGGTGCGGGAAGACGACTACGGCTGCACATGCAGCGAATAGTATTATCTATATGGAAGATCCCGCTAAGAAAAAACAATATATGGAAATGGCAGAGATGGAGCCGTCCTATCTTCTGCAAGGAGAGGTTCCACATCTGATTGATGAGTGGCAGTTAGCCCCCAAATTATGGGACGCGGTTCGCTTTGAGGTTGATCAGAGGGATGATTTCGGACAATTTATTATGACGGGCTCTGCGGTTCCACCAAGCACGGACGAGATTTCTCATACCGGAACCGGAAGGATTACGAGAATGACCATGCGCCCTATGAGTCTATACGAATCGGGAGATTCATCCGGTGAAGTTTCGATTGCAGATCTGTTTTCCGGTAAATTGGACATTAAGGGTTCTAACGATGCAAATCTGACTCGCTTGGCTTATCTGATCTGCAGGGGTGGCTGGCCGAAGGCAATCGGCTGTAAAGAAAGGGTGGCATTACGACAGGCCATAGATTATTATGATGCAGTAGTGAATTCGGATATATCCAGAGTAGATGGTGTCGAGCGTGATGTAGAGAGAGCCAAAAAAGTGCTCAGATCTTATGCCCGCAATACGGCTTCAGAGGCAAGCTTAAGCTCTATGCTGCAGGATATCAGGCAGGGAGAGGAGGATACCTTCAGCGAGGGAACCCTGCGCTCCTATATTACTGCGCTTAAAAAGATATTTGTACTGGAAGATACAACGGCATGGAATCCGAACATTAGGTCCAAGACGGCAATTCGGAGTTCCGGTACCAGATATTTTGTAGATCCTTCTGTGGCGACTGCTGCACTTGGTGTAGGACCGAAGGATCTGATTAATGATCTGAATACGATGGGATTACTATTTGAGAATATGTGTGTGAGAGATCTTCGTGTATATGTAGAATCGTTGGACGGACAGGAATATCATTATCGTGACAAGAGTGGTCTGGAGTGTGATGCCGTGATTCATCTTAGAAATGGAAGCTATGGACTGATTGAAATTAAGCTTGGCGGCGATAAGCTGATTGATGAGGGAGCGAAAACCCTATTAAAGCTGCATGATTTAATAGATACTAAGAAAATGAAGAAACCATCATTTATGATGGTATTGACAGGAACCAGTCCATTTGCTTATCGGAGAAAGGATGGGGTGCTCGTAGTTCCGGTGACTTGTCTGAAGAATTGAACGTGCTCTGTATATATAAAATGGATGTTGTGAGTTCAGGATAATCAAACGATAAGGGAAGGAGAAATCATTATGATCATTGGAGAGAATTTACCGAATATGCCTTGGGAGGACCGTCCGGCGGATTGTCAGGATATTGTATGGAGATACAGCGGCAATCCGATCATCAAGCGGAATCAGATCCCGGGGGCGAACAGTATCTTTAACAGTGCGGTCGTAGCAAAGGATGGCGCTTTTGTCGGCATTTTCCGAAGCGATAATACTGCGATGGAGCAGCATTTATTTCTCGGGAAGAGTCAGGATGCGATTAACTGGGACTTAGAGGACAAACCGATCGTCTTATACGGTAAGGACGATCAGCCGATCGGCGAGGCATGCGGCTATGATCCGCGTGTATGCTGGATTGAAGACCGTTATTACGTGACGTGGTGCAACAGCTATCATGGGGCAACCATCGGTGTCGCATATTCGTATGATTTTAAGAAGTTCTATCAGTTAGAGAATGCATTTTTACCATTTAACCGGAACGGTGTATTGTTCCCGAAGAAGATCGGGGGCAAGTTCCTGATGTTGTCCAGACCAAGCGATAACGGGCATACGCCATTTGGGGATATGTTCTTAAGTCAGAGTCCCGATATGGAGCATTGGGGGTATCATCGCCATGTCATGCAGGCGCAGGGCTGGGCTTGGACGAAGCTTGGAGCGGGACCGATCCCGATCCTGACTGACGAGGGCTGGCTGCTGATCTTCCATGGCGTTGGTACGACCTGTAACGGTATGATCTATTCGATGGGGGCTGCCATATTAGATGAAAATGAGCCTTGGAACGTGAAGTACCGCTGCAAGCCGTATATCTTCCACCCGACTACGGATTATGAGTGCGTGGGCGATGTGCCGAATGTGACCTTCCCATGCGCAACACTTACGGATGCGGCAACCGGACGGATCGCGATCTATTACGGCGCGGCAGATACCGTTGTGGCGCTGGCATTTACACAGGTCGATGAATTGATCGATTATATTAAGAAGAATGCTTATTAAATCATTTTCTGTGAACGATTGCGAAAGGTGTGCTATAATGATATTGCGAGTTAGGCATGCCTAATCGCAAAAGAGAAATGATTAGATAAGGAGAGTGTAGGCATGGATATCTTGAATCCGACAGCGGTTATAGGAACGAATGCATGGGGTGGCTCTTTATATGGTAAGGCGATAAGAGGCAGCTATGTAGAGGATGACATTATTCTGGATGCGATGAGGGTTGCAAAGGAAGAGGACATTCCTTTATACGATCTTGCCAGAGATTATGGTCTTGGCAAGGCACAGAAGATGATAGGAGAATTTGGCACAGAGGATATATTCCTGTCTGCAAAGTATACTCCATTTACCCATTACAAACCCGGTTGTGTCAGAAAATCACTGGAAAAGGACCTAAAGGATTTTAAGAGAGAGTATGTAGATATATACTGGCTGCATCTTCCAACGGATGTCGAAGAGCATTTGAAAGAAATCATTGAATTGTACAAGGAGGGGAAGATCAGGCATATAGGTGTGTCGAACTTTACCCTTGAAGAATGCAAGCTGTCCAAAAGAATCCTAGATGCGGCAGGAATTCCTTTGTATGGAGTACAGAATCATTATAGTATTATATGCAGGGATTGGGAGAAGAACGGCCTGCTGGCATGGTGCAAAGAGAATGGAATCTTGTTCTGGGCATGGGCTGTCCTAGAAGAGGGAATGCTGGTTGATCCGAGAATTAAGAAAAAGTCTCCGATGAAACTGACATACAGACGGAAGCTGAAAAAGCTGCGCAAGCTATACAAGATTATGATCAAGGTTGCGGAACGACATGAGATTAAGGTTCCGCAGGTAGCTATATCCTTCTGCGCTACGAAGGGTGTGATACCAATGTGCGGTTGCAGAAAGCCTTATCAAGTGACAGATCTTGCTGAGGCTGTGAAGGTGAGGCTGACACCGGGAGAGATGAAAAGACTGGAGGAGGTCGCAGATGAGGCAAATGTGAATATTATGGGGGCTGATATTTTCAGAGCATTTGTAAGAAAAAAGAAATGATTCATAAAAGGATGACGCATTGATCGTATGGTATTGATAATCGGCGGATACGCACAGGGACAATTAGAATATGTCAGACAGAGGTATGAGGTAACGGACAGGCAGGTATTTTCTGCCTGTCTGCCTGATACTGCTCGAGATCAGGAAGAATCGCAGAATACGCAGACGGAACAGCCGATTGTGATTCAGGACTTTAATGTGTGGCTGCGGGCGGAGATTCTGGCTGTAGAGAAAGATTCAGAAACCTTGATATTCGAGCAGCTGCAAAGAAAGCTTGAAGACTTACTTCGCCGATATCCGAATGTGATCCTGATCAGTGATGAGGTTGGGAACGGCTTGATTCCGATGGCTAGGGAAGAACGGATCCTGCGTGATCTGATTGGGCGGACACAGGTGTATCTGGCAGGGCAGGCAGACGAAGTGATCCGTGTTATCTGCGGGATCGGGCAGCAGATCAAATGATGGCGACTGTGAAAGGGTATTTATGAAGAGTGATCCGAACCTGATAATTGAATTATGCCTGATCCGGCATGGAATGACGGAGTATAATCAGGCACGCAGATATCTCGGACGAACGGATCTTCCGGTATCGGAGCAGGGCATGGAGGAACTGCGAGCAAAGAAGCAGGAGTATCCGGATATGTATCCGAGGGTCGGAAAGCTCTTTGCAAGTCCCATGCTCCGCTGCAGACAGACCGCGGATATTCTCTATCCCGAACAGACACCGGTGTTGATCGGGGAGTGGAAGGAAATGGATTTCGGAATATTTGAAGGACGCTCTGCCGATGAGATGGAGGATGACGCCGAGTATCGTAAATGGGTGGATTCCAACTGTGAGGGTCCGATTCCGGAGGGTGAGAGCCGGACGGAGTTCAACACAAGAAACATGGCGGGTCTTAAAGCTTGTCTTGCGATAATCTGTGGAGACAGTAAGAATGATCCGGAACCCAGAGAAGATGAGGGACCGATACTTCTTTCCGTATCGAGTATAAAATCGGATATCCATGATACGGATGGAGTGTTATATGACCGGACGAAGAACAGACTGCCGGATGAGAACACATATAACATAGATGATAAAAGTGCTTGTACGATTACTGCGGCAGCAGTGGTGCATGCGGGGACGATCATGTCGATCGTGAGTACATTGATCGGAGAGGAATACTATGACTGCTATGTGAAGAACGGTGAGGGATACCGGTTGGTGTTCATAGTATAATATGAGCACTTAGCGACACTACGATCACTTGGTGAGCGAAGCGAGCCTAGTGAGAGTGCGTACACAGTAACGAAGAGAGGTTAGTGCGAACAATACAGGGAATCTTAGCGATTCACGAACGGAGTGAAGTGAGAGCTTAGATTCATAGTATAATATGAACACTGAAAAAGTAGTTGACGAAGGATCGTGAAGGTAATGAGAAGGGTGGCTCTATGATCTGGTTGTATCATATCATTGCATTTTCACTGGGATTTTTTATGGATCGCTTATTTGGGGATCCTTATTTTCTGCCGCATCCGATACGGCTCATTGGCAGCATGATCGGTGCCTTGGAGAAACGATGGAATACAGAGGATGAACGGAAGGCGCGTATCAGAGGGGTGTGGCTGGTGCTTGTATGTCTGTTGCTCACATTGCTCGTGTCAGGATTCATTCTTGCCGCTTCCTATCTTGTGAACGATATTCTTGGCATTATAGTGGAAGCTGTCATGACGTATCAGATCTTAAGTATCAAATGCTTGAAGGACGAGAGCATGAAGGTGTATGACCGGCTGGCGGCCGATGATCTTGCCGGTGCAAGACAGGCAGTATCCATGATCGTTGGGCGGGATGTCGATGCATTGGACGAGACCGGAGTGGCAAAGGCAGCGATTGAAACGGTTGCAGAGAATACCTCGGACGGCGGAATCGCACCAATGATCTATACGGCACTTGGAGGACCGGTTCTGGGTTTCTTATATAAGACGGTGAATACCATGGATTCTATGGTCGGATATAAGAATGAGAAGTATTTGCATTTTGGACAATGCGCAGCAAAACTGGATGATATTGTGAATTATATTCCATCCAGAATCAGTGCATATTCCATGATAATAGCCTGCGCCTTTGCCGGGCGGGACTTTGACACCAGAAGGGCAGCGAGGATCTATAAGCGGGATCGCAGGAATCATGCAAGTCCGAATTCTGCTCAGACAGAAAGTGTCTGTGCGGGGGCACTGGGAATCCAGTTGGCGGGGGACGCCAGTTATTTTGGACAGGTAGTGCACAAGCCCTATATCGGTGACGCTACGCGCCCGGTAGAATATGAGGATATTAAACGCGCAAACCGACTGCTGTATATATCTACATTTATGCAGTGGCTGATCTGGGTCGTGATCCTGTTCTATAGTATGCTGGGTTTTCTATGGCTGGTATTTACCTTTTCGGAGCCATTGTAAAATGCGAGTATTAAAAATGATGTGTTGAAAATGAAAGCCGGATTCCAGGAAAGGATGGAAAGTATGATTCACGGCGGAGATATCTACCACAATCAAGTGAATATGGATTTTTCTGTGAATGTGAATCCGTTCGGAATACCGAAGTCTGTACGGGAGAGAATGGGTCAGGCTGTGGAACGGATCGATACATATCCGGAGCCGACAGCAGAGACATTACGGGCTAAGCTTGCAGGATACCATAAGGCTGCGCCGGAGCAGATCATTTGTGGTAATGGCGCGTCGGAGCTGTTGATGGCATGCGTCCGGGGACTGTATTCCGGAAAGCGGACGACGCATATTATGATCCCAATCCCGTCCTTCTACGGTTATCAATGGGCGGCAGAATCGATCGATGCAAGAGTGCATTATTATTCCATGAAACAGGAATGTGGATATCAGTTGGATGAAGGATTCCTAAAGTATGTGGAGGAAGTATACGCCTCTCTGACCAGGGAAGAAAGAGAGAATATTATCATTTTTCTCGCAAATCCGAACAATCCGACCGGAGCATATATTGATCCGGATATCCTTAATAAGCTGCTTGCGAATTGCGAAGAACATCGGATTAATGTGATTCTGGACGAATGCTTTATGGAGATGTCAGATGATCCGGCAGGGCACTCTATGATCCCGCAGTGTAAGAATTATCCTCATCTATGGATTATTCGGGCATTTACCAAGACCTATGCGATGCCGGGGATTCGGTTGGGCTATATGATAGGGAATCACGATGAGAAGCTGTCCTTGATCCGACATCAGCTTCCGGAATGGAATGTCTCTCTGCCTGCACAGGAGGCGGGGATTGCGGCAATGGATGAGATGCAGTATCTTACGGATTCCCGTGACTATATCCAAAAAGAACGGGAGTATCTGGAGAGGGAGATATTCAAGGTAGGACAGAGTTTCAAGGAAAACAACCTGATTCTATATCCATCAGTGACGAACTATCTGCTGTTTTATTCAACTATTCCATTTTATGACAGTTTATTAGATCAGGGAATTCTAATTCGGGATTGCGGGAACTTTGCGGGCTTGCCGGATGGTTACTATCGGATCGCAGTGCGGACACATGAGGAGAACAGGAAACTGATAGAGGCGATGCGGAAGGTGGTTGAAGGTGCAAGACTTGCATTTTAATGCTATTATTTTTTTGAGTAATATAGATAATTGTGAAACACAGGATATAGTTTCTTTTCTTGTGCAGATTGTATATAGGCAACCGTGGACACGCTCTCGCTTAGCTTTGAACGCAATGGTACATAACGCACCAACAATACGGTGCGTTATGTACCAGCGTTCAAAGAATAGTCCACTCTGCCTATATAGCAATCTTGCACAAGAAATAATATTAAAAGAGAGTTTCGCAATTATCTATTTATTGAGGAATAAAGAAAGAGGAGATTATCATGATTCATGCAGAAAAGGGAGATATTACTAAGATAAGCAAGGTGCAGGCAATTGTTAATGCGGCGAATGAGAGCCTTCTGGGCGGTGGTGGTGTGGATGGAGCTATCCATCATGCAGCAGGTCCCGGACTTCTTGAAGAGTGTCGGAAGCTGAATGGCTGCCGTATGGGGGAAGCAAAGATTACCAGTGCTTATAATCTGCCTTGTGATTATATAATCCATACAGTAGGACCAAGATGGCATGGCGGGCATCGTGGAGAAGAGGAACTGCTTGCAAACTGTTATCACAACTCTTTGCAACTGGCAGTTCAACATGGGATTAGAACTATTGCATTTCCGTCCATATCAACCGGTGCCTTTGGATATCCGGTAAAAGAAGCTGCCAGAGTTGCAATACAGGAAGTGAATGAATTTTTGATAGACAACAAAGGTTCATTGGATGAAATATATTGGATTTTGTTTGATAATAATTCATGGAAAATATATGCAGAGGAGATAGAAAGGGTAACAGGGAAATAACATTGTCTACGAGAAATATATACAGTTTAGATTAAGGGATGGATATTTTTAATATATATAATTGATTATTGGTTTAATTTGAATATTGACACGTGTAAGACTTCATTATACAATACTTGTATAGATGAAGTCTTTTTTTATACTCTTTTATGTGGGGACTGGTGAGGGAGTATATGCATTTGATTGTACAGAAAAGGAGGGTGATATGTATGAATGCATATGCGATAGTTAAGAAAGACCAGTTGGATTATTATGTAGATTATCTGGTTATGAATGATTCTCTTATGGTCATGGAGAATCTTCATTACAACAGTTCGACTCCATATGATGACACATTTCGCACGGAATGTGTGAGGATGAAGGAATGGATGATTCCGTTGATCAATGAGATGTTCGGCACATCGTATGATATTCATTCAACGGTGGCATTATACGAGAACGAGCAGATGATGTTAGCCGCGGTAGATACTGAGGACTTGGAACAAAAGGGGATTCCCCGGAAGATTACGGATACTATCGTCGGTATAGAGAACCAATTGTATCATTTGGAGTGTCAAACAAATGAGGACGGAACTATATTGCTCCGGGTAGTAACATATGATCTTCAGGCTGCTGTTCAATCGGGCATATATGATAATAGCACTAATACATTGACTATACAGATTCCGCAATCTGCTGTAATCTTTTTGAAAAGAGAAAAACGGTCGGCGCCGATGACAGTCATTTATCAGTGCGGTGATCAGCAGATGCGAGTATCAATACCAACATTATCGGTGCAGTCTTATTCCCTGGAAGAGATTTTTGATAAGAGGTTGTATTTTTTGATCCCGTATTATTTTATACGATATGAAGATAGCTTTGATCATGGAATCGGTCTAGATAATGAACAGATTCAGATGGATATTGAGCAGATGAATCAGAGACTGTATGAATTATGCGAAAAGGGTATTATCACAGAAGTTCAGTTGACAGATCTGGTGCAGCTGATACAGACGATAGTGAAGCAGATTACGCGGAAGCTGGATGATGAAGAACGAGAAAGGTTGGTGAAGAGTATGGGTGGAAAAGTGTTGGAAATGGAGTCGGATAAGATTCTGGAGCGTGGTAGACGAAATGGTTTTAATGAGGGAATTCTTAGAGCCTTAAAATCTCTGAAGGAAAGATACCCTTCGGAGGAGGTGTATGCACAGTTAAAGATGTTATTTGAGCTTACGGACGAAGAGGTGGCGAGTTATATGAAGATGTGAGCTTATGTACATTTGCCCGGTTACAATCTGTAATCGGGCATGTTGATTTCTGGGTTATTCTATTCTATACTCAGATTATTGAGATGGAACGATATAAGATGTGTTCTACATATGAATGATACTTACTTTGGGAGGTGCTTCGGTCATGACAGATAACATCACTGTCTTTACACAGAACAGTATTCGGATTACGGATGGGGATAGGCGGATATACATTGATCCCTACGCATTATGGAAGTATCGTGGGAGAGATTACGGATGGTGAAGCATTTGCAAGGCTTGTAAAGGAACCGGTAAGGGTTGAGATAAAGATTACAAAATGATGGATTAATGAGAAGGTACGATCATGCGCTATGGATTCACAACCGGAAGCTGCGCGGCTGCTGCTGCAAAGGCGGCGGCGTATATGCTGCTTTTCGGAGCCGGAAAATCAACGATTACAATTGAGACTCCCAAGGGAATTCCGTATCAGGCGGAGCTCCTTGATATTCGGAGGCAGGAACGCGAGGTATCTTGTGCAGTCCGGAAGGACGGCGGGGATGATCCGGATGTGACAACGGGACTTCTGATCTATGCGACGGTGACAATGCCGGATACTTGTTCGGAGCGGAATCATTCACGGACAGGATCGGAAGAAGCTGCGGAATCAGACCCAGAGACTTCCGGTGGTGCGGTTGAGATGGTCGGTAGTCCGGACGGGAACAGCAGAGGTAGCTTACAGGATGTGAGTGTCAGGATCTCAGGCGGAGCTGGTGTCGGACGAGTTACCAAGCCTGGTCTTGACCAGCCAGTCGGTGAGGCGGCGATCAATCATGTACCGCGGGAAATGATTACGAAAGAGGTGACAGAGGTTTGCCGCGAGGCGGATTACCATGGAACCCTGTCGGTCTGTATCTCGGTTCCGGGCGGAGAAGAGATCGCGAAGAAGACATTTAATCCGCGTCTGGGAATCGAGGGCGGTATCTCGATCATCGGAACCAGCGGAATTGTCGAGCCGATGAGCTCACAGGCACTCTTAGATACGATCCGTGTTGAACTTCATCAACGGAAGGCACTTGGCTATGAATATGTTGCAGTATCGCCCGGGAATTATGGTCTGGATTATATGTGGAAGACCTATCATTATGATCTGGACAGGAGTGTGAAATGCAGTAATTTCATTGGCGATACCATTGATATGGCGAAGGAGCTTGGATTTAAGGGAATGCTGCTTACCGGTCATATCGGGAAGCTGGTTAAGGTGTCCGGCGGAATGATGAATACGCATTCCAGAGAGGGCGACTGCCGGATGGAGCTGCTGGCGGCCGCAGGTATTAAGGAAGGTGTCGGGCAGGATACCTTAAGTAAGATTCTGGATTGTGTGGTGACAGAGGAGGCCCTTAAGCTTCTTGATCAAGAGGGTAAATTAGAACCTGTAATGTGTCGGATAATGGACAGGATCATGTATTATCTGAACAAGCGTGCAGGAGGGACTTCGGGGCAGGATCATGGCAGTGATTTTCAGATAGAGTGTATTCTATATTCCAATGATTTCGGTGAACTGGCAAGAAGTGAGGAAGCCGTAAAGTATGTGGAAATGCTGAGACAGGAATTGAATGGATAGCTTCTTTTCTTGTGCAGGTTGTATATAGGCAACCGTGGACACGTTTTCACTTAGCTTTGAACGTAACGGTACATAGGACACGAAAACACCGTGTCCAAGTACCGACGTTCAAAGAATAGTCCACTCTGCCTATATAGCAACCTGTACAAGAAATAGAGTATTATTATAAATAAAGGAAAGGATATCGTATGGTACATTTTGTTGGAGCCGGAACGGGAGCGGCAGATCTGATCACCGTGCGCGGAATGCGATTCTTACAGGAGGCAGATGTGATCATATATGCCGGATCGCTGGTGAATCCGGAGCTGTTACAATATGCGAAGAAGGATTGTGAGATCTATAACAGTGCGAAGCTTGCCCTTCCGGAGATCACCGGGCTTATGAAGCAGGCTGATTCGGAACATAAGATGATCGTGCGCCTGCACACCGGCGACCCGAGTCTCTATGGTGCGATCCGGGAGCAGATGGATGAATTGGATCAATGTGGAATTGAATATGATACCTGTCCGGGTGTCAGCGCATGCTTTGGTGCGGCAGCGTCTCTGAATCTGGAGTATACGCTGCCGGATGTATCGCAGTCGTTAATTATTACCCGTATGGAGGGGAAGACGAAGGTGCCGGAGCTGGAATCCATCGAGAGCTTTGCGGCTCACCAGTCTACGATGGCAATCTACTTAAGTAGTGGAATGCTTGATGAATTATCGGAGCGGCTTCTTGCAGGGGGCTATGCACCGGATACTCCGGCAGCACTTGTCTATAAAGCAACCTGGCCGGAGGAGGAGGTCTATCTCTGCACGGTGGGAACACTGGCAGAGACTGCGAAGGAGCATGAGATCACGAAGACCGCGATCGTTCTGGTGGGAGAGGTGATCGATCATCAGAATTATGAACGGTCCCGCCTGTACGCCGAGGATTTCTCCACGGAATACAGACGGGCGAAGAATGAACATATAAAGTAAGTATAACTGCGCGAATCATAGGGATGACAGGTCATCATTTAATGCAAGTTAATCTCTACCACTGAGCAAGGCGGCAGGGATACATGAAGATGATTGTCCTTGTATTCTACGGTATACGGCTCAATATGTACGGTATCCGGTGAATCAAAGGTATTGTGGGCATGCACTTCATTCGTTAAGATTCTGGCACTTCCCAATGTACCATGGAATCCATAGATCTGCCCATGCAGCTCTGCTTCCTCATGCAGAGAACAGTTAGCAAGCGTGATCGTCATAACATCATTTTTGATCGAAGCTGAGCTGGAAAGCATCGGGACATTATGATCATTAGTTCCATCATAGAGAGTGATATTCGGATGGTAGCAGTAGACGGCATCTCCGCCTTGATGTTCCTTGTACAGATCGAAGACATGATAAGTCGGTGTCAAGATCATTTTCTCATTCTCTGTAAGGATGACAGCCTGCAGGACATTAACCACCTGGGCAATATTGGCCATAATGACACGCTTACTGTGCCGATTGAAAATATTTAAGTTTAATGCGGCCACAATGGCATCCCGCATGGTATTTTGCTGATAGAGAAATCCCGGATTCGTTCCCGGTTCGACTTCATACCAGCAGCCCCACTCATCTACCACCAGACCAATCGTATGCTCCGGATCATAGCGGTTCATGATCTCCGAATGGCGTGTGACCAGAGTTTCCATATAGTTCGCATAGGAAAGCAGTGTATAATATTCATCTTCGGTAAATTCTGCTGCTGATCCCTTTGCATTCCAATCCGGAACACAGTAATAATGCAGTGCGATTCCTTTGGTATGTTCCTTCTGCAATTGCTGCATCATTACTTCCGTCCAGTGATAATCGTTGGCACTTGGACCACAGGCGATCTTCCATAATTCGTTGCCGGAATAGTTCTTGCAGAAGGTCTGATACTGCCGGTACAGATCGGCATAATACTCCGCGCGCATAGTGCCGCCGCCACCCCAGTTCTCATTGCCGATACCGAAGTATTTTAATTTCCACGGAGTATTCTGACCATTCTCGCGGCGGAGCTCTGTCATCGGAGATATGCCGTCAAATGTCATATATTCAATCCATTCGGTCATTTCCCGGACGTTCCCGCTTCCTACATTCCCGGTAATATAAGGCTCACAGCCGATAAGCTCACAAAGCTCCATAAATTCATGTGTGCCGAAAGAGTTGTCTTCGACCAGACCACCCCAGTTGGTGTTGATCATTTTCTTGCGGGAAGATTTCTTGCCGATACCGTCTTTCCAATGGTATTCATCGGCAAAGCAGCCGCCCGGCCAACGGAGCACCGGAACGCGGATGGCTTTCAAGGCGTCCACCACATCTTTGCGGATACCATGGATATTCGGGATTTTTGAATCTTCCCCAACATAGATTCCTTCATAGATACAGTGTCCGAGATGTTCGGAAAAATGTCCGTAGATCTCCGGATTGATATGTCCAAGTACGTCTTCGGCGTTGATTAATAAATGAAATTCTTTCATGGGACCTCCTTCTATATCTTTCAGTAAGTGATTTCATCATAATGGATTGAAATACGGATTGCAATATTTTATACTTGGTTTAGCAATAACCTGTATAATTATGAGTGTGAGATGAGAGTGTAATACTTAAATATCGGATCAGATAGAAAAGGAGAATTCCATACCATGAATAGAACAAGACATATACGCGGAAATAAGATCATATCTCTGCTATGCGCAATTCTGTTGATCAGTTCTTTGGCAGGCTGTACGATGGGAGCGGGAGTTTCCCAAGAAAAGGGAAGTACAGAGGAAACAACGGTGGTGGATCAGGCACCGGAATCGGGAATGCTGACGAATCCGAATGCGAACGAGAAGACGAAGGCGATCTATGCATATCTGTGTGAGAACTTTGAAGTGACCATGCTGTCCTGTCAGCAGGAATCCACATGGATGGGATCACCGGATTATGAAATGGATTATATAAAAGAGCATACCGGGAAGCTGCCTGCCATGCGGGGACTTGACTTCATGAATCAGGACTTTGACGGCGTTGTGGAGCGCGCAAAGGCATGGGATGCACAGGGTGGTCTGGTAACGATCTGCTGGCATACGGGCGTTGCCGCCAGCGGATATCAGGAATCCCTGAAGGAGTCTCCGAATTGGAATAATCTGCTGACCGAGGGAACGGAAGAGTATAATACCCTGATGGCAAGCTGGGATCAGGCGGCGAAGGCACTAAAGGAATTAGAGGAAGCGAATGTAACCGTACTCTGGAGGCCGTTCCACGAATTCGATGGGAAATGGTTCTGGTGGGGCAAAGGCGGTGGAGATCATTTTATCGAACTGTGGCAGCTGATGTATCAGAAATTCACCTATGAGTATGAATTGAACAATCTGATCTGGGTACTCGGATATTGCGGCGAAGTGAAGGACGGCTGGTATCCGGGAGACGCATATTGTGACATTATCGGCTCCGACTCTTATGAAGGAACCACTCAGCAAAAGGCATGGAAGAAACTGAAGGCAATCGCGGACAAACCGATTGCTTACCATGAATGCGGGAACATTCCGACCACAGATGAATTCGAGAAGGATGGCGTGATCTGGTCCTGGTTCATGATCTGGCATACGGATTATATCACGGGTTTTGATGTCGAGGATTTGAACCAGATCTATAACAGCGAGCTTGTGATCACGCTGGATGAATTGCCGGAGTTTTAGACAAGCAGTGTTAGATTATGTATTTTCTTGAGATGATATAGTTACTTATGATGTAAGGAGATGACAACATGGCAGTAAATGGTTCCTGTGATACCTGTGCGTATTACTATTATGATGAAGAATATGAAGATTATATCTGCGATATGGACATGGACGAGGATGATTATTCCCGATTGATGGAGAGTAATTTTAAGGGCTGTCCGTATTATCGGAACGGAGATGAATACCGGGTGGTACGGCATCAGATGTAGAGAAGGGAAGCAAAAGGAAAAGGGGAGATTAGATAACATGGAATCAACAGTAAGCAAAAAAATCAAATTTTCGCGAATGATCAGTATTATATTTGCAGTCACATCACTCATTTATGTCATTGCAGTCATCGGTTATTTTGTTGCTATGATCGTGACGTTGATGACCGGTAGTGAATACGATATGTTGGGATTTGTTTTCGGCGTTTTTGCTTTACCGATCGCACTTGTACTTCTGCTTATTCCAATCTGCAGAATTATTACTTTGATGCTCAGCATTCATTTGAACAAGAAAATGCAAAGCGGTAATAATGCTGCAGGTTTATGTACTGCAACGGGAGTATTGCAAATAATCGATGCTGTAGTAACTATGTTTGTTTTTGGATTTATATCTTTGATCCCGAGTCTGTTTATGGATCCCGAGCAATCGTTGTTGGCGTTTCTGGATATATTGCTTGGCTTGTTTCTCTTTGCTGTTGCAGCAGCGAAGATTGTATTGCAGATCATATCTGCGATTTCTCTTTTTAAAATAAAAAAACAGATGTAAGCAGAAAGACAATAACAATCTGGCAGAAAATGGTTCTGTGATACCAGTCCGTATTATCGGAATGGAGATGAATACCGGATGGTACATTCTATAGCAAGAAAGCAATTCCGATCAGTGCGATCATAACTAACCAGAAGCCGATCAGAAGTATGTCTCCCAACAGAATTCCGAGTATGCGTAAGCCTATGTATCTGCTCCGGCAAAATGGAACCCTGCTCTGTATATCCAGATAATTGAATGAAAAAAAGACAATTGAGAGAAACATGAGAAGACAAAGGATCCTCTCGACGATCAGAAATGCGCCTTCGGAGCCTTCCGGTTCAAGCGAAAAGGAAAATAAAATTAAAAAAGTATATCCGGCTATGCCGATCAACATCTTGATCGGAGAAAAGGTACGGAATCCGGGTGGAAGAAATGGATAAGAATGCTTTGCTCCGGAATGGTTATCCGCTTTCGTATTTGCATTCACAGATAAACCGGATCGGTTCGTGGCTTTTTCCAATGCATGCTGAAGCTCGGATATGGTTCTGTATCGATTATTCGGCTCAAGCTCCGTACATTTGGAAATGATCTTCTCCAGATGATTCTTAAGACCATTATTCTGTCCGGAAGGATCAGAATTCTGAGCGGACTCGGAGGAAACACTACTTAAGAGTGTATGGAGAAGCATACCGATTCCGTAGATATCAGTTCGAATATCCGACGGTGCAAATCCATATTGTTCCGGCGCTGCAAAGCCCTGAGTTCCGAGCAGCAGGGTATCTTCCGATTTATTCCTATCTACGAATTTGGCAGCATTCATGTCGATCAGGACGATATCTCCCTGCGGTGTCTGCATGACATTGGATGGCTTGATATCTCTGTGAATGATCTGCGGATTGCAGCCGTGGAGTTTCTGCAGGATATGACATAGCTGTATCCCGATCTCCATAATCTGATTCATGGAAAAATGCTTGCCGCGCTGTAGTCTTTCCTCTAAGGTATCACCGGAAATGAACTCCTCAATGATCGTAAGTTCATTGGAATCTTCATAGAGCGCATAGATCTTCGGAATCCCGCTTATGTTGGAAGATAGCAGATGCTCATAGATCGAGCGATTATAGACCTTCAGGACCTTCTTGATATAGATCTTTCCTGTATTCACATGCTGAACAAGATAGATGCCGTGATCCGGCCGAACGTCGGCAACTAATTTATAATATGAATTGCGAAGTCTTTCATTCAAAGACGTATCCTGTGTTATTTCCTGAATATTGTTCTGAAAATTATCCATGGTTTTTCCTTTGTCTATACTTCTGTATGCTTTGTTATAACACCTATTATTCGCACAAGAATGCTTTGAATCAGGCTTATTATAATGTCTGCTCTATATAACCAAAAATACTTTGACGATTCATATACTACACTGTATTATAGTAGCATGTAGATGAAGGGTCAAAGATTTTTTGAAAATATATAGCGAGTATCTCATTTTACATTATTATGTTGAAGTGATGAAAGTATTGTGTGGAACAGGATCAGGGAGGACAAAATGAAACAAAAGAACACGAAGGAATTGGATGCTATCCTGGGAAATACACATGTTGCCCAGATTGATGAATACATTCAGGAAAACCAAGACAGTCTCATAACTGATGAACGTCCATTTACACGCTATATGAGACAGCTCATCCGGGAAAAAGGCTTGAAGCAGCAGGACATATTCTTACAGGCCGATATACCGGAACGATACGGATATAAATTGATATCCGGCGAGAAGAAGACAAGACAAAGAGATGTGATCTTAAGAATCTGTTATGCAGCACAAATGACGCTTGCTGAGACACAGCGGGCGCTTAAGATCTATTCGATGCCGGAATTGTACTCCAAGATCCCGCGGGATGCCATGCTGATGATCCTGTTTAATGAACGCCCGGGAATGCTCATGGATGTCAATGAATTATTAGAAGCTCATGGAATGGAGCCGCTAAGAGAAAGTGGGAATCCGGAGGAGTAAGTATATTATTTTGCGAATTGAGAAGAGAATAAGAAAGAATAGAGCATAGCATTATCCAATGCTCGGATCAAGAATCATAGATCTGAAATGCAGTAAAAGATTGAATGTTACCACCACGCCGGTGGCAACATTCATTTTTTATTTGTGTTATTCTTACTCTGATGAGAGATATGCTCCTTTAAGACGAGATTGATATATTGACTAAAGGAACGATCATCATTTTCGGCAAGTTCCTTGATCTCTTCAATAACATCTTCATCTAAAGTGATGCTGACTTTTGATTTTAATGGTTTCATAAGCGTTCCGTCCTTTTTGAATACTATAACATTAAATAGATTTGAGTATTGTCTAGTAGTATAAAATATGATAAAGTAGGATAAA
>CACZRT010000233.1 GCA_902783585.1 uncultured Lachnospiraceae bacterium
ATCCCCGTCAAATAATTCCGCATTTCAAATTGCTCTGCTTCTTCTTCATCCCAGCAGGACTCCGAGGTGACAACCGGATCATAATGAATGACCAGCTCCATCCCCTCTTCTTCGAAGATATCCTTCTCCATCTTGTCAATGATCCGATGACTGTCTAATGGACTTTTTTCTGCCGCCATTTCTACATGTACGCTTGCAAATAACCGTCCCGGTCCATAATCATGGATCATCAGATCATGCGCCCCGAGAACGCCTTCGTAGCTTAAGATCTTCTCTTGTATATGCCGGACGAATTCCGGAGAAGGCGCCTTGCCGAGGATCGGATCCAAGGTGTCCTTCACGATAGTTACTCCGCTCCACAGAATGAAGACTGCCACAGCCAGACCCATCCAGCCATCTAAGGAAAGTCCGGTATAATGCTCTACAACACTTGCGATCAGAACCGCGCTCGTCGTAATCACATCATTCCGACTGTCCGCAGATGTAGCAATCAAGGTCTCAGAGGCAATCCGGCGTCCGATCTTCTTCTGGAAAAATGCCATCCAGATCTTGATCAGAATCGAGACCACGAGAACGATAACCACAATACCGCTATATGCAACCTCTTCCGGATTCCGAATCTTCTTAATACTGGTAATCCCGATATTCACTCCGATCACCATGATCATCACTGCCACCACGAGTCCGGCAAGGTACTCATATCTTGCATGTCCATACGGGTGCTCCGGGTCCGGCGGACGGCTGCCTAATTTGAAGCCGATCAGACTGATGATATTGGAAGATGCGTCAGATAAGTTATTCACGCCGTCTGCCGCGATCGACAGACTTCCGGACAGAAGCCCGATCGTCATCTTGAATGCACATAACAATATATTGCAGATGATACCAACCCAGCCTGCAAGATTCCCATATGCCGCCCTGACACGCGCTTCCTTCGTATTCTCATAATTCTTGATAAATAAATGAATCAACAGATCAGTCATACAGTCTCCCAAATCCTTACAATATTCATGATATTTAGTTGATTCTATTACTTTCTGAGACAAAATACAACCAAAGCAGCGTCTAATCTTTGTTCGTCTCTTATAACTATAATCGTTTATTAGTCTTCCACAACGGAATCTTGATCTTCCTCAGTTATATCCTGATCTTCCAAATCAATAATTCCATATCGGATCTTGGTCTTCAGGATCCGAAGGACATGTTCGTTGATCTCGTCCTCTGTCAGTTCGCCGTTATCAAGGGCTGTCTGTAACCCCTGTACTGCGCCACTCAAATCCCCCGGCATTAAGATACAATCAATACCGGCCTGAATAGCCTTCACACTTGCTTCTCCGGAGGAATAATAACTCGACACCGCCTGCATCTTCATGGAATCCGTGATGATCAGCCCTTCATACCCAAGCTGCTCCCGCAGCATCCCTGTCACGATCTCTTGCGACAAGGTTGCGGGCGTAGAATCTCCGGTTACATTCGGCAGACTGATATGCCCTACCATGGCACAAGGGACTCCTGCCTCTATCCCCGCCTGAAATGGCAGGAACTCACAAGCTTCCAGCTCCTCCATTGTCTTATAAGAAGCTGCTGCCCCATAATGGCTATCCGTTGCCGTATCTCCATGTCCCGGAAAATGCTTGATACAGCTTAACATTCCGGAATCTTCAAAACCATGCACCGCAGCCGCTGTCATATCCGCCGCAATCTCCGGATCTGAACTAAAGGAACGGTTACCGATTACCGGATTATTCGGATTCGAATTCACATCTGCAACCGGAGCATAATCCAGATTAAATCCTATTTCCTGAAGCTCTGTTCCCAAGGTATTACCTACCTTATATGCTTCTTTGTCCCGATCTGCATCCTCCAAAGCTGTAATCTCTGCCATAGGCGGAAAGGCTGTCGTTCCCATGGCGGGATTGGAACCGACTCTCGCAACTCTGCCACCCTCCTCATCAACGGAAATGAACAGCCCATACTTAGCATAGGACTTTGTATTCTCAATCATTTCCACACACTGATCCCGACTCACAATGTTCTGTGCAAAGTAAATAATACCTCCAACAGGCTGTGTCTCCAGCGCCGATTTCGTTGCGTCCCCTGCCTGTGTGACGATAGGTGCGCCTGTCAGCTGTTCCGGCGTCACGATAAATAATTGATAGAGCTTCTCTTCCATTGACATGGAATTCAGGATCTCTTCTGCCCGTTCATCAACTGCCCGCTCATATATCACCTGCGGGTCTTCCGTTGTTGGCTCCTCTGTTGTCGGCTCCCCGGTCGTGACCTCAGCTACCGTCAGCTCTGTTGCCGACGACAGTTCCGCCTCGCCCTTATTACCGGCAAGCTTCTTAGAATCTCCCTCCTTCTTACTCCTGCTCATAAGAAGAATTCCTACGCAGATCAGCAACACGATCAACTCTATTATTATAATTATGATCAGCCGGGTTCTTCTTTTCCCGGCTGTATCCGAATGCGAAATCATCACAGATTCTCCTGTCTATTCCTTATCAAGGCTGATCTTCAACCTCATATTCCAACACATATCCCAGCTTACCGGAGATGGACGGAACCGCTCCGACAATATCATTCCTTTGATCATTAAATGTCCATGTAGTAGCTTCGGATTCATTTTCCATCTTTGCCTTCCACATACACAGATAGAACTCCTCTGTACCATCTAAGTCGGTCTTGCTCGGCTCTCCCGGATACCAACGTTCATACGTCCAGGCTTCTCCGGTCAGCCAGCCATTTTGTCCCCATGTCTCATCCACCGAATTAATATTGGCACCCAGCCACAGATACTTCACGTTGTATTGGTCAGCAAGCGCGCAGATCTGATCATACTCCTCCTGAGACGTGATCGTAGCAAGATAACCGCCTCTTGCCTCACATGCAGCCTTCGCATCCGTCCATGTAATATCACCCATAATAATCTCATACCGGTGCTCATAGACCTTCGGCGCTTCCGTTGTTGCCTCAGTCGTTGCTTCCGTCGTTGTCGCCTCGGTCGTCATGGCCGTTGTTGTAGTATATCCATAATCATCCTCGTCATCATCCTCATAATCATAATCCGAATAATCATTATAAAAATCATCATCATCCGTATAATCATTATAAGAATCCTCATACGCTTCCATCTGCTGCCGCGCAGCTTCCGATTTATCCATATAGCGTCTGATGGACGGCATGAAGATCAACAGGATCAGGATTAACAGAATGATACCTAATAAAACCAATGCCCCAACAATGATCAATATGATCAGCCACACCTTCGGCTTCTTCTTTGGAGGCGGTGTCGGTTGGATCGATTCCTTCGCTGCCTGCACAGACTCCTGTGTTGGTGAGACTGATTCTCTCGCTGCTTGATCTTTACCTGCCAAGCCATCGGTCTGCGGACGGATCAGCTTCCCTGTCTGCGCATCATCACCGGAAGCAGACGTTTGACCTCCCATCTGCTTACCGGAACTATCCTTCTGTACTGCGCTGATCGGTGTTCCGCAGTTCACACAGAACGAATTCCCTTCAATTATTTTCTGACCACAATTCGGACATACCATGTTCATTACCTCGCCTTCTTATGCATATATCTCGGTGTCATATCTGTTCCTTCAACAGCTTCATGATCGTATCATAATGCTCCGCCTCATGCGGATATGTACAATTCGTACAGATCTTCAACCGCTTGCCGTTCTTCTCCTTATACTCCGGATGCCCCGGACAATGCTCCATATGATACAGAGGACAATAACAGAATAAGCAATTCATTGCCTCCATCCCCTTATGACAGGGATAGTATTCACATGCATGATTCTCATAATAACGATACGATGCTTCCATATAATCTCTCCCCAAAACAGCCGCGTAAAACTTATATTACCTGTATCCTTACATTCTTTTATCCGTTACGATCACGGTTGTCATATATCGGTAATCGGACACATCGATCTCCGAATCCGGTCCGATGATCATCATCGTTTCATTCTCCAAACCACAATTTGCGATGACGTATACTTGAATCTCCCGGCACCGCATCTCATCCTGCAAATGATGAAGCAGAGTCTCTAACTGTCGTCCGGATTTCATGTAGATCCGTGTACCCTTGTCTTCCTGGTGAAACACATCATTCTCAAGTCCCTTCTGTTTGGACAACATATGACCTTCATGATACCCGGACAGAATATGAATCTCCTCTGCCCCCAGTCCAAGCGGTATCCCAAGCCGCGCCGCCACAGCGCAGAAAGACGGCACGCCGCTTACAGTCTTCACTTCGTACCCATCTGCCGCCAACCGTTCCTGTATGTAAGAATAGGTGGAATAGATAGACGGATCGCCGATCGTAAGAAATGCAACCGCTTTCCCTTGATCTAATTCCTCTGCCAGCAGCTTCGCGATTTCATCATGCGCCTGATCCACAAGCTCTTTATCAGAAACCATCGGGAATTCGTGACACAGATATTCTTTTTCCGCCAAATGCCCGATTGCCTGGGCCGCAATGCGATATGCCATGCATTCCTCCCGTGACTTCGCCGGTAGAAATAGTATATCACTTTCTTCTATTATGCGCACGGATTTTAACGTCATTAGCTCCGGATCTCCGGGGCCCACACCGATTCCGTATAAGACTCCGTTCTTCATGAAGCATTCCTTTCTCTTCATACTTAAATTCTTCTTAGACAATTCAATATCTATCTTAAATCATTCTTTATCAATGCCTGATTATCATCTTTACCAATATGATATCTCTTCAAGCTATCCGCAAACGCATCCACGAATTCCGGACAGGACGGATAATAGAGATGTGGGAATCCCCACCAGTGATTCTCTCCGATATGACAGCAATGCCATTTCCGGCTTCCCACCGGCTTGACCGCGTATGCATCCTCTCCACACAGAGTGCTGTCATAGTAGTGGAACTCGTGCCCCTTCATAGGTCTGTCCTTCATCAGAAAATGAGCCTGCTCCTTGTCTTCACGGATCTCAACATAGCCAAACCGGACAGACTTGCCAACATAGTACGTCCGTCCATTGATCACATCCACCATAGGGAAAATGTGTCCCTTCTCATCCTGCAGCTCCTTATGAAGATACATGAATCCGCCGCATTCCGCCAGAGATGGCATTCCGTTCCGGATCGCAGTACGAATACTATCTTGCATAGAGATATTCCGGCTTAACGCTTCCGCATATAGTTCCGGATAACCGCCGCCCAGAAGAATCCCATCCGCTTCTTCGGGAAGACGCTCATCCCATAGCGGTGAAAAATACGTAATACGAATGCCGGCCTTTTCCAACAATCGAAGATTCTCCTCATAATAGAAGCAGAATGCCTCGTCCCTTGCAACCGCCAGTGTAATTGAAGAGGTAGACACCTGCTTGCCGATCAAACCACCATCTAAGTCTCTATCCACATTCGTATCTTCCGTCTCTCCTACAAGAGAACGCTCCCCGTCGTTCTCTCCCTCAACACACAAGTCGTCCACTTTTCGCGCAATAGCAAGTATCCCATCGATATCCACTGTCTCACAAAGGTAAGCGGAAGCCTGCGATAACGTCTTATGAATATGGTCCATTTCAACCGGCAGCTTTAATCCCAGATGGCGGCTGTCGATCACAAGCTCCGGGTGCGATTCCATATATCCCAAAACAGGAACAGGCAGCTCCTCTTCAAGCATCGGCTTCATGGATTCATAAAAATGTCTGCTGATCCGATTCAGAATGATTCCCCGGATCAAATGCTCCTTGTCATACTGAAGGATTCCGGATATTACCGGAATCATCGTCTGACCCATTCCATGCACATCAACGACAAGAATGATCGGAGTCTTCGTCACACTTGCCAAATGATAAGAAGAGCCTTCCTTCCGGACGCCTCCCAGTCCGTCATAGAGTCCCATAACGCCCTCCATAACTACCAGCTCCGGCGAATGCTCCTGCTCCGATACAAACTCGCAAAGCAATCTTCTTGTCTGCTCCTCATCCGTAAAATAAGTGTCCAGATTCTCAGATGGAATTTCAAGCACGGTCCTGTGAAACATCGGATCAATATAATCCGGTCCGCATTTACAGGAAACAATATGTAATTGTCGTTCCTTGCAAGCACCAAGCATCGCGCAGGTGATCAAAGTCTTGCCACTGCCGCTTTTCGGTGCTGCAAACATGATTCTTGGAATGCTCAAATCGTATCTCCCTAGACACAATACTATATTACATAATAAATAATTTAGTAAATCTTTGGATATTTATTTAAAACCAAATGTCATCTGTTCATACTCCTCGTCATTTAAAATACGATTCATAAATACTTGAACATCTTCCATTTTTTTCAACATTTCACCTTTTCCTGATTCAACAAGATACTTATTTCCGCTCATATGTTCAAGCAAATTGGAATAATAACAGGCAATTCTCCGATATTGTTTTTGCGCGAAATTAGCTGTGTGCATAGTTCCGCCTGTCTCATCGGATTCAACAATAATTATTCCATTACTAAGTCCACTTTGGATTCTGTCTCTGTCAATAAAACAATTCTTCTGTGGAGTTATTCCTTGATCATACTCGCTAATCAAGCATCCTCCATGTTCAAGTATCTTTTCTGCCAATTCATAATTTGATTTTGGATAGATTTGATCTAATCCGCAAGGCAATACAACAACACATTTCCCATTTTGAGAAATTGCTCCCTCCAAAGATGCCGTATCACAGCCAATCGCTAAGCCATTAATCACTATCAATTCAGAATCAGCCGCCATTTGCCCTATCTTTCTTGCTATTTCTAATCCATATGAAGACGCTTTTCGAGTGCCAATAACCGCAACGCCCCTGCAGCGATTCAAAATTCCAATATCACCCATATAAAATAGCTTAGATGGAGCTTTCTTTATTTCCAGCAAGCTCTTTGGATACCATATATCATTTTGAGTACATACAGCAATATCCTGTGTATTCATATCAAATCGCTTTCCCCAACGCAAACATTTCTACCGTATCAGCTCCGGCTCGCAATAATATTTCTTTACATGCATAGAGTGAATTACCTGTTGTCGTAACATCATCTATCAATAAAACCACATCCCCGGATATATCCATATTCTCCGATGTTTGTATAGTTTGAAGATGTAATTGTCTACTCCTATTACCACCAGTTGCTAACTTAGTTATGCTTTCACTTCGGCGGAGAAAATCAACCCTGTCTCTTCATCCATTTCCGGCCAGCATATGTCCAAGTTTGGCAATACCTGATTCAAAATTCTCCGCATTACTGGATGGAACAACACAGATTGCAACATCTGAACATATTTCTGCGTCCAATAAATTAAAAAAATAACTAATTGCCTGTTTTTTTCCATCTTTAAGATCCAGTATTTTTCCACTATATACATCAAAAAGCGGATTCTTTATCCTTCGCTCTTTATCTAACCAGTATTTATGATAATTACTGTATACTATAATTTCGTCTGTATTATTCCAATTCTCGTTAACAAAAACCATAATTTCCCCTTCTTTCTATCGAATATATGTTCTATTTTATCATAGACGGTCATTCTTAACAACCTGTTCGAGTATCTTATTTACCCACTTTCTATCCCAGTTCCTTCTCCATACGCACGCAAGCAAATGTTCCGCTTTGGATTACCTGATCGGAATGCTGCACATATCCCAGCTTCTCATAGAATCCGACCTTGTTATCCCGGCTTTCCAATACCGTCATTCTTGCCCCCAGCTCCTGTGCCCATTTCTCCGCTTCCGTGATCACAAGGCTTCCCAAGCCCTGATGACGGTATTCCGGCAGAACGACAACCCGGCCTATCATCATTTTCTCCTGATCGATAGGATACAGGCGGCAGGTTGCAACCGGAAGAACATCATCGACAACGATGATATACTTCGTTTCCGGTGTGTCGTGCTCATCAAATTCCTCGTACAGGCTGATATGGTGCTTGACGGCCATCGCCTGAATTCTGACATAGTATGCTCCCGCCCGCTCGGCGGTGGTATTTGCGCGTATGATCTTCATGTAACTACTCCCGTTCCTGAATTGCTCTCACTCAATATTTTCTCACAACATTGTAGAATCTATGACAATTTTTCATAACTTTTCATAACTCTTCATAAGTCCAAAAATCTTTCATAACTCTTCATAACTTTTCATAAGTACTATAACACATCATGGAAAGATTAACAAAATAGGAAGTAAAAAGAGACCTGTACTATATTATCAAGATTACGAATTAGTACAGATCTCATCTACCACCGTATAGATCATCCCATGCTTGCCTTGTTCTGATTTCATTAGCGCGATTCTGTCCACGATCATTTCCGCACGCAGTTCTATGTCCGGAAGCCCCGCCTTCTTATTTACGAATTCGGCGTTCCGCACCAATGTTACATGTGGCAGGAACTTCTTCTTATCAAATGGTATCTGATGATCGGACAGACTCTTTCTTATCCGTGCGACCAGACGCATAAGCTCCGGATTCTCTGTTGTTCCTGCCCAGAACAGATCCCCGAAATTCCCCACGCCCTCTAATTTGATCGTAAATGGTTGGAACGAAACCTCTTCCATCGCCTCAAGCACATCATCCGGATTCCCGTATTCCCCGATAAATACACAGGTGAGATGAAGATTCTCCCTGCTTGTATACCTGCCCTTCAAGCCGCATTTCTTCATGCCGGCCTGCAGTTCGCTTAATTCATCTAATATTGTATCATCAAATTGTATCGCTATAAATAATCTCATATCAATAATCATTATTGCGGTAATCCAAACATAAGGACATATACCACAAAAGAAATCGCATCGATCAAAATAATGCCCCCTGCTATAATACCCGCTATCATAAGTCCCTTTTTCGCTTTTTTCTTATTATCTTCCGTCAAAACATGTTCCTTCACATCACTGTAAAATTCCGATCTCACAATCTGTTCGGAAGTTCCTGTCGGTTCCGGCTCCTCGCCCTTTACCAGTTCATCTAAGGACACTTCAAACAGATCGCTGATAGCAACGAGCTTTTCCATATCGGGCGTCGATTCGCCCGTTTCCCTTAATTAAAGATATTGTTGGGTAAAAAAGAAAGGTCAATCGATTTTGCCGATAAAGCGGTAGTAGATTTCTACTTC
>CACZRT010000234.1 GCA_902783585.1 uncultured Lachnospiraceae bacterium
GCCGGGAGCTCGGACAAGGCGTATACGGCGAAGGAAGCGGCGCATATATATAAGCTGATATTTACGAAGTGATAGATAGGTTAATATGGACTAGAAACATGAAAGCAGCCGGAAGTAAAGAATAGAAGACCGGATCATTAGAGTACATTCGGCTCATAATTCGGGAATGCAGCAGTGATAGGAGGGTATTATGGACAAGTATAAGAAGTTGTTGGTGGATACATGGAATGCGATCAAGGAAACAAATGACAAGGATTACCGATATGGTGTCGATCCGGCAGGATATCGGAAGGAAGCACATATCCCGTATATTCCGGACTATAATCCGATGCATGTCATGAACCTGTATTATCCGGATCATTATCAGGTGGAGGATGGTCTGTTACCGGTCATCATTTATATTCACGGCGGCGGCTATCTGTATGGTGTGGTGGATGACTCAGAGCGGTATCTTGGCTATCTTGCCAGTCAGGGATTCGCTGTAATGGCAATGAATTATCGACTGCTCCCGTATAATGATATGCAGGGGATCATTCAGGATATCTATGCCAGTCTGCACTGGCTTGCTGCATATGGTCCGAAGCGGGGCTTTGATCTTACCCGTGTCTGTGTAAATGGTGACTCTGCCGGCGGACATCTGACCGAGCTGGTAACCTGTATCAGCATGCAGGAGGAATTGCAGAAAATCTACGGAGTGGAGGCGCTTCCGTATACCATCCGGGCAACTGCACTGTCCTGTCCGACATCCGAAATGGACCAGCTTTATCTGGTAGGTGGTCCGGAAACCGAAAGCGGTCAAGGCACCTGCAAGGCATATATGGAGATGTTCCTGGGAGAACAGGGAGCAGCAGCCCCTTGGGCAAAATATATGAGCCTCTCGGAAGTGATCACGAAGCAGCCATTGCCACCGCTTCTGATCATTGGTGCGGAAAGTGAATCCGTGCATGCACATACAGAATTCCTGATTCAGACGCTGAAGAAAGAAGGACAGGACTATGAGACGATGATCTGGAAGGATGAGGACGGTCTTCATCTGCAACATGTGTTCAACATTTCCCATTGGGAGTGGCTGGAGAGTATTGAGACGAATCAGAGGATGCTTAAGTTTTTCAGGGAACATGTGAAATGAATGGATAAAGGGGATGCAAAACGCATCCCCTTTGAGTTGTCTATGCTTCTGTTTTCTTAAGTTGGCGTTTGAGAGATGATTATAAATAACACGAATATTATAAATTGACAAAAGAAAGCAAAACAATTAAAATAAAAGTGCAATTAGGGATAAACCACGAAACAGGTTATTGGATGAAGAAGGAAAATCGCGCGAAACTATTGTAACAGGAATGTTTTTTGGATGAAACATGGAAAATTAATATGTACTCTTCTGTTATGGGGGCTGGCAGAGAGTATGGCAAACCCTGAGCGTTCATGAGGAAGAAAGGACGGGATATATTTGAAGAACGCATATGAAGAAGCCGGTAAGAAGGATTGGGACAGGGAAGATAGGTATCAGAAAGAATATTGCTCCTTGAATAGTATTTACCTTATGGTGCTGGAAGAACAGCATTATAACAGCCCGACCCCGTTTGATGACACATTTCGTACAGAATGTGTGAGAATGACGGAATGGATGATCCCATTGATCAATGAGGTGTATGGGACAACATATAATGAACATTCCATGATAAGGCTTCATGAAAATGAGCAGATGTTATATGAGCTTAGCATAAGTGGTGAGATGCCGGAGATCTATGTGAGGGATCTTGTTGAACTGACGCAGACAGTGCTGAAGCAGATTACACGGAAGCTGAACGATGATGAAAGAGAAAGGATCGTGAAGAGTATGGGTGGAAGAGTATTGGAGATGGAATCGGATAGAATATTGGAAAGAGGAAGACAGGAAGGAAGATTGGAAGGAAGAATAGAGGGTATACAGGAGATTATTCTTCGTGCGATAGGTTCTTTGCGGGAGAATTACTCCTCGGATGAAGTTCCGATTCAATTAAAGAAGCTGTTTGGACTTACAGATGAGGAAGCGGCACGTTATATGAAGATGTAATTGAACTTGGAATTATCGAATACCATAATACTGAAACTGAATAAAGAAAAGAGAGATGAGCCTTATATTTGTTTTAGAATATAGGTTCATCTCTTTTTTATATCTATGTAGAAGAATGGTTTTGATTACTTGAAACTCAAATTATAGTCCTTACAGAATCTCCAACAGTGTATTCACCAGCAAATCGTCATCCTCCGGGCTGAGGAAGCAGAAACGGATATATTTGTTGGAGAGGCCTGTGAAGTTCGAGCAGTCCCGGATCATCAGCCCCTTCTTGATGCAGTGTTCAAAGACCTGATCGGCGGTTATATTCTTATCAAGCAGCTTGACAAGGACAAAGTTTGTGGCCGGCGGGAAGACCTTGAGTGTCTTGTGAAGACGCAGGGCAGAGCAGACTAGATTCTGCTCTAAAGCAATCTGATCCCGGGTTTTATTGATGTAATCTGTATCTTTGAATAACAGGGGACCGGCATAGGCGGCAATGGAGTTGATGGACCAAGGGTTGCTGTGCTTGTTGATATAGTGCAGGAGCTTGGTATTTGAGGTGCAGCCATAGCCAAGCCGAAGTCCCGGTGCGGCGAAGAACTTGGATACGCCGCGGAGAACTAAGAGGTTGTTGTAGTCCTTTACCAGAGACAGCGCGGAAACGGTCTCCGGCTTGCGGATGAATTCGATATACGTTTCATCGACCAGCAGGAAGGTTGAGGTCTTTTTGCAGTGTTCGGTAAGAGCCTTCAGCTGCTCAAGAGATATGCAGGTTGAGGTTGGATTGTTCGGGTTGCAGAGGATGACCATATCCATGGAATCGTCTATCTTGGTGATCAGATCCTCAACGTTTAACTTAAAATCATCTTTTTCCTGTAAGACATGATCAAGAATCTCACTTTTGATCTCCTTTAGATCCCGTTTATATTCAGAATAGGTCGGCTCGATCACGATGGTCTTCTTCGGCTTGATGGTATGGATAAAGGTTACGATCAGCTCTGTTACACCGCTCCCCGGAAGGATATATTCTGTATCGACTCCGGTATACGTGTGGATGGCTTCTTTTAATTCTTTGTATTCCCGATCCGGATAATCAGAGATGACATCCATATGCTCTGCCAGAGCAGTCTTGACCTGCCCGGACAATCCGAATGGGTTTACATTGGATGCAAACGGACGGATGTCTTCCCGCCGGATGCCGTATATCTCTTCTACCTTCTCCAAATCACTTCCGTGAAATTGATCTGTCTGTTTTAACATATATGATCTTCCTCCCATCTATCATAAAAATATAGTTTTCCTGCAATTATCAAACATCCGATAAAATTCTCCGGCTCCGATGATATCTGCTTTATTTATTCGACAAAAAGTGGTACAATGTACTTTGGGTTATGCTCAAAGTTCACACATGAATCCGATACTTGTATTATACTACTTAAATTGCGAATGGCAAGTGAGGTATAGGATATCTTTTATACTGTGGGTAATCGTACCGGGAATGGAAGTATCGAAGTGCTGATATTGAGATATAAAGATTGCGATAGATAAGTATAGTGTAAAGGGTGCTTAGGCTATGAAAGAGAAGGTCGAACAATTTGCGAAGGGTGAATATAATGTTCATCGTCCGGATGTGGTGATTTCGGTTGACCGTTTACAGCTGAATATAGAAGAGGGCTCCGTCTATCACGGAAGCTTTGAGATATATAGTGCGGATGATTCCAGAATGAAGGCTATGGTGTATGACAGCAAGTATCTCTTTAAGATTGATCCGCATAATTTTATCGGCAGGTCCCAGGAGATCGAGTATTCCTTCGACGCGTCCAGATGGGAGAAGGGCGAGAAGATCACCGGCAGTATCTATATCGTAACGGATGGTGGCGAATATACGGTGCCGTATGAGATCGAAATCACGGAGCCGATGGTTGTGACCAGCCTGGGGAACCTAAGCGATATGTTCCAGTTTGCGAATCTGGCGGAATCGAACTGGGGCGAAGCGGTGCGGATCTTCACGTCGGCAGATTTCAAGCGTACCTTCCTGCAGAGGGAGCCGTTGTATCTTCGTGTTTATGAGAGTCTTACCAGAAGTCTTTCTGCCAGTCAGGCGATGGAGGAATTCCTGACCTATACCCATAAGAAGCGTTCGATGACCTTGTCTACATCGGATCCGAAGGTGGTCCTGCCGCATCATGAGGTGCCGGAGCGGCATAGTGTGCTGATCCAGCGCAATACATGGGGATATTTGAATGCGGAGGTTCACTGCGATGTCCGGTGGCTGCAGCTGCAGAAGCAGTATATCAGCACGGAGGATTTCGTTGCGAATAAATATCATCTGAGTTATATGATCAATCCGGAGTATTTGGGAGATGGCATGGGTACCGGTCATATTGTGATCGAGACGGTGTATCAGAGGCTGGAGATCGAGGTTACGGTGAAGGCGCTGTTAGAGGAGAAGACCGAGCCGAGACATCTCTTCACGAATCATCATATGATGAAGGTACATCAGAGCAGTCTGGTACGGAATTATCTGGTATTCCGCCGCGGAGAGATTGATCTCCGCACCTATGTTGACAGAACGATGTATGCTCTGCGGAATCTGACACAGTATGCGGCAGATGACAAGCTGTACCGGCTGGGCATTCTGCATATGAATATTCTGGCGGGCAATTCCTCTCTGGTTGAGGAGGAGTTTAAAAGGATCGACGCCGATCAGGACAGCGTGGTCGTGGGCGATCAGGAATCCAGCTATTATGCATATTTGAAGGCATTACAATATAAGGAACCGGAGCTGATCGAGGAAGCGAAGCAGAAGATCCGGTATATGTACGATGCAGGGGAGAATTCCCTGTTCTATTTCTGGCTGCTGTTATTCCTGGATGATTCGGAGGCGACGGAGAAGAGCTATTTCTATGCCGAGATCGAGCGGATGTATGCAAGGGGTATCCACAGTCCGATCCTCTATTATGAGATCTGTGATATGTTCAATCATGAGCCGCTCTTACTCCGCAGATTAGGAGATCTGGAGCTGTCTGCTTTGCGATGGGGCATTGTTAATCATTATCTTTCGGAGGATATTCTTCCAATCATTGTTGATCTGGCAGGACGGGAGCATGGCTTTCAACAGCATCTGTTTCAGGTATTGCAGGAGATCGACC
The DNA here is from genome assembly GCA_902783585.1 of uncultured Lachnospiraceae bacterium. Classification (GTDB taxonomy): domain Bacteria; phylum Bacillota; class Clostridia; order Lachnospirales; family Lachnospiraceae; genus CAG-632. The sequence continues at coordinate 5,194 of CACZRT010000234.1, forward strand.
TTGTCTATCAGGACGAGGATGTGCTCCGTACGATCTGCGGAATGCTGATCCGGGCGGGTCATATGGAAGAACGCTATCATCTATACTTTGAACGGGGTGTGGCGGCAGGATTTAAGCTGATCGGTCTTCACGAGGCATATATCCGGAGCATGGATAAGAAGGAATACAGACAGATTCCGGAGAGTGTGATCCGTTATCTGGTATATAGTAATTCGCTGAGTGATTATGAGATGGCATATGTATATGCATCCCTGATCCATAATAAGACGCTGTATCCGTCTTTGTTCGGAGAGCTGGCGCAGACCATTGAGAATTATATGGAGACACAGATCGTGCAGGGGAATATCCATGAATTCCTGCTGGTCATCTATCGGGAGTTCTTAAAACCCGATGCCGTGAATCCAAAATATGCAGCGAAGCTGACCAATATTATCTTCAAGCGCCGACTGACCTGTAAGAATCCGAACATTCGGGCGGTCATTGTGAATCATCAGGAAATGGATGAGGAGCAGCAGATCGCATTGAAGGATGGCGTGGCATATATCGATGTGATCACGGAATCGGCAGTTATGACACTGATCGATCATAAGGGCAACCGTTATATCAGCACGATCCCGTATCAGCTGGAGCGTCTGGTCAATGAGAAATCCTATCTTGCGACCTGTGAGCATTATAATCCGTCCGATCCGCGCCTGCTTGCCTATATCTATACGAAGGTGGGCAAGCATCAGCTGAAGTATGCCAAGGACGTCAATGAGGCAAGAGATGTGATGGAATGTAAGGCACTTAGCTATGAGCTGAGGCAGCAGGCCCTCTTGCAGATCATTGAATATTATATGACGAATTATGACGGAGATATTCTTGAAAAATATCTTCTGCAGGTGGATTTTAAATATCTGGATAAGCTGCACAGCGCGGAGATCATCAGCGGATATATCATGCGTAATATGAACCGGAAGGCGTATGAGGTGATCAAGCTGTTCGGTTATCAGGGAGTAGAGCTTCCGCGGCTTCTGCGGCTGGCGTCCTTCGTGGTGACGGATACGGACATTATCGGTGATGAGGCGCTGACGGCACTTTGTATCTATCTCTATCAGAAGGGACAATATAACGACCGGATCATCAGTTATCTGGTCTTCCATTACAAATCCTGTACCAAGGAGCTTTCCCGTTTGTGGGAAACAGCGATCGTGGTACTGGGTGAGGCAAGAGAGCTGGAGGAGAATCTTCTGGCACAGCTGATCTTCGCAGATGCAAGACTGGACAATGAGGTAGACATTTTCACGACCTATTATAACGGCAGACATCGCGGCATGGTGACGAAGGCGTATTTGAAGCGCATGGCGTATAAGAGTTTCATTCTGGAGGAATGGGTCTCTGACCGGATGTATGAATACCTGTTGTTGGAAATGAAGCAGGGCGAGATTCAGGATGACATCTGCTCCTGCGCAATTCTGCAGCATTATGCGAAGCTTGCCAGACTGCATGAGGATGAGCAGGCGGTTGTGGCTAAGCTGGTGAAGCAGTTCCTGAATCGTGGGATCGTGCTCCCGTTCTTCAAGCATTTTGTAGAATATGTGGAGCTTCCGCAGGAGGTGTTCTTGAAGACATATCTGGTCTATAAGGGAGAAGAGCGGCAGGATGTCATCGTGAATTACAGCGTGGGAACGAGTGAGCTTCAGACTCTTGATTTCAAGCCGTGCCGGATGGAGGAGCGGATTCCGGGCTATTATGTACAGGAATTCGTTGTATTCCACGGAGAACAGCTGCTCTATCATTTCAGTGAGGAATATCAGGGACATGTGGAGATGATCGAGAGTGACAGCATCCGGAATGATGTTTATCTGCAGGATCGTCCGAGCAGCCGGTTTGAACGTCTGAATCAGATGCTGATCGATCAGGAGATGCGGGATGATGAGTCGCTGACGGAGGAAATGGAGCGATATATGAAGAATCAGCATGTATTTGAAGAGATCATGCGGATGGTATAGAGGTTATAGTATGCAGAGCTTTTATTTAGGAATGGATATCTGTGCGGAAAATACGCAGCTGAGTTTTTTTAATCAGCAGACGAAGGAGCCGGAGTCCATCTGCCAACTAAATACAGTGGATACGTATCTGCTTCCGAACGTGGCGTTCTTCGGTGAGGAGAGCGGGCGTTGGTATATCGGCAGTGATGCTTTGGAGCACCGGTTTCATCAGAAAGGAACCATGTTGGAGCATGTGGTTGAGAAGCTTTCCGGTACGGATCGGATGACGTTTCATGAGGAGACCTATACCTATGAGGACGTGCTGCTGTTGATCTTAAAGGGGCATATTATGGATTTCCTGAATCGTTATGAGGATGCGCGGATCGAGCGGCTGGTCGTTACGGTTTATGAGTATTCTCATGCACTGTTCCGTGTACTGCATCTGCTGCAGGATGAGCTGAAGCTGTACGATGACCATTTCTTTATCATCGGGCATACCAGTGCATATCTGCATTTTGTATTCCAGCAGGCAGAGAGCCTGCGAAATAACAGCGTGGGACTGTTTGACTACGGACCGGACGGCATGCAGTTCTACCGGATTGATATCTCACGGCGGTCAAAGCCGCAGATCGTGCATGTCGTGCATAAGGATTATCGGGAACGGATGGGATATTACCGGATCTATGATAACAAGAAGGAATTGGATGAGCGGTTCCTGGAAATCGTGAAAGAGGTGTTGAAGGAAGCCTATATGTCATCGGTCTATCTGACGGGCGTTGGATTCACCGAAACGTGGGCAGCGGCATCGCAGAATGAATTGTGTAACGGAAGACGGGTATTTGTCGGACAGAATATCTACACGAAGGGTGCCTGTTATGCGGCTTATATCGGATCGAATGTGATCAATCCGAACAAATATATTGTGGATGCGGAGGATATGGTGCACTGTGATGTGGGCGTGCTGACCGATGAAGGTCTGGATTCCTTCCTGCCGATCGCCCGGGGCGGCTGTGAGTGGTATAACATGCATGGTAAGCTGGCTGTGATCTTAGACGATTCCAATCGCGTAGAGCTTCTGTATAAGAATCACTACAGTCAGGACGTGATGCGGGAGATCATTGAGGTTCATGGACTTCCATCCCGTCCGAAGAAGACCACGCGGCTGTCGTTAGAGGTAGAGATGTACAGCGGGACCAAGGGCGCCGTGATCATACGTGATGAAGGCTTTGGCAAGCTGTATCCGACGACGAATAAGGTCTACCGGAAGGAATTTCAGTTAGAGCGGGAGTCCGGAGAGTAATTGTTTACCTGATACGATGGAATGTGCAGTTAAGAGACGGTAAAAGTACGATAGAGAATGAACGGTATATCAGGCAGGACAGGGTGTTATTGATATAGAACAGATGGAAAGGATTATAGCATGAGCAGATTGATCTTATGTGAAAATAGACAGGCGGTCGTTCCTTACAGCTTTACCAATACGAAGGTAGAGGTGTATACCTATGAGGAGCTCTGTTTTTATATCTATAATAATGTGGCTCTGCTGTATCCGGAGCAGTTTGGAGACCGCTTTGTGCAGTGGCTCCGCACGGAGCTTAATATGAATGGCCTTGCAGATCAGGTTTTTTCAAAGCTTACCAAAGGGGCGGGGCTGAACGAGATCTTGGTTACGATCCTGTCCGGCGGTCAGTATTATGATCAGGGTGAGATCCAGCATTTTCTGGATAAGCAGGAGCTGGTGGCACTGTTATCTGAGGAAGAGAAATTAAAATTAAAGGCTGACAGCTTCCTGATGTATAAGCGGTTCCTGAAGGCCATTTCCTTATATGATGAGATCCTGCGTAATGAGAATGAGGAGATGGAGGAGCGGTTCATCGGTGATGTCTATCATAATAAGGGAGTTGCTCTTGCCAAGAATATGGAGTTGTCCAAGGCGAAGCTTAGTTTCCTGGAGGCGTATAACCGGAATCGGAAGCGTCCGTCTCTGGAAGCATTTGTTATGCTCCGGATTCTGGAGGAGTGCAGGATGTCAAGCGGAATGGCGTTTGCCGAGGATGCGCCATGGCGGGATGTGGTTTGGAGAGAAGCGGAAGCCTTCGGTATGGAGGAGGCGGATTATCACCGCCTGATCATGGTGGTGGAGGATGCCTTGGATGATGCAGAAAATACCAGTATATACGCAAGGTACGAGAAGGCAATCTATAATAAGGAACACGGAGATTACGAGGCGTTTAACCAGCGGGTGGATATGCTTCTGAACCAGTGGAAAGAAGAATTCAGGGAGCAGGTTGTATAATGGGTCTTTTCAAACGCATCGGTGCGTTATTTAAGAAAAATATCAGAGAAGAGGATCGGGATCTGGAATCCATGGGTGCAGATGAGCCTTTGACGGATGAGGCGGAGCTTACACACCATATGAGCCAGATCATTGATGCGACGTATGAGATGGAGGACTTAAAGCGCGAATATGAGCTTGTGACCTCCTATTTTACGGATATCCAGAGAATTGAACAGATGCCGGACGGACAGCGGTTCGTCTTAGAGGATGATGCGAGAAAGATCCTGATGTTAGAGGAGAGCCGGAGAACCTTGAAGGAGACGCCAAGACGCGTGCCGTCGGACAAATATCAGCTGCTTACAAGGCTGGAGCCGGAGATTCCGGATGCCATTGAGGAAATGAAAGAGCTGGAGTCCATGCGCGGCAAGATTAAGCGGGATCTGGAATACTTAGAGGGTGAAAAGGGCGCCTTAGAGTATCAGGAGGAGGATCTCAAGGAGAAACAGCTTACCATCCGCCGGGCGGCGATCGTGCTTGGAACACTGGCAGCGCTAAGTATTGTTACGTTCTTATGGATCAATATACAATTTGGTACGGATCTGATCGCGGCAGGAGCAATCATAGCGATCATAGTACTGATCATAGAATTCTTTCTGGTCATGAATCACTCCCGCATCGAGGGGGAACGTAAGCTTGCCTACCGTAAGCACAATCGTGCCATTGTCCTGCAGAATAAGGTGAAGATCAAATGGCTGAATAACACCAACCATCTGGATTACCTCTATGCTAAATATGAGGTAAACAGTCGGAAGGAGCTTGCCTATAACTGGGAACAGTACCAGCTTATGCGGGAGGAGGAGCGCAAGCTTCGGCAGAGCACCGGAGACTTAAAGGTCTATCAGGAGGAGATTATCTCGAATCTTCAGCGTGCCGGCGTGAATGACTGCATGGTGTGGCTGCAGCAGGTGGTCGCATTCGTAGATAAACGGGAAATGGTGGAGGTCAAGCATTCCTTGAATGTCCGCAGGCAGAGGCTTCGGGAACAGATGCAGCAGAATGAGGAGACGAGACAGAACAGTCTGGTATGTGTGAAAGCCATTCTGACGGAGCATCCGGAACTGAAAGGGCAGGCAAGGGAGGTTCTGACGGCCTATCATATCGCGGTGTAAAGCGCACGGTATATATGCAGGAGGTCTTATGGAACAGAGCGATGCTTCTTCATGGAAGTTCATCCCATAAATTTATAAGAATTTCTCGTGAGATGTTCTTGCGATATGCGGCATTCTATTGTAAAATAGGTGAGGTGCGAAAAAGATTAGAGATTATATTCATTGTGGAAAAAATGTGGAATTTGGAGGAACTTGTGTTATGAGCAAAAGAACAGACATTCATAAGGTACTGATCATTGGTTCCGGTCCGATCATCATCGGACAGGCTTGTGAATTTGATTATTCCGGTACACAGGCATGTAAGGCACTTCGTCAGTTAGGTTATGAGATCGTATTGGTGAATTCCAACCCTGCGACCATCATGACTGACCCGGGGATTGCAGATGTTACCTATGTGGAACCGCTGAATATTGATAGATTGGAGCATATTATTGCTAAGGAACGCCCGGATGCGATTCTGCCGAACTTAGGCGGACAGTCGGGGCTCAATCTTTGTTCGGAGCTCAGTACTGCCGGAATTCTGGATAAATATGGCGTCAAGGTCATCGGTGTTCAGGTGGATGCCATCGAACGTGGTGAGGACCGGATCGAGTTCAAGAAGACCATGAACCATCTGGGAATCGAGATGGCAAGAAGTGAGGTTGCCTACAGTGTGGATGAGGCATTAAAGATTGCGGATGAGCTTGGTTATCCGGTGGTTCTTCGTCCTGCGTACACCATGGGCGGTGCCGGCGGCGGTCTGGTATATAACAAGGAAGAGCTGAAGGTGGTATGTGCAAGAGGTCTTCAGGCTTCGATGGTCGGTCAGGTATTGGTTGAGGAATCCGTACTTGGCTGGGAGGAATTAGAGTTAGAGGTTGTCCGTGACGCGAAGAACAATATGATCACGGTATGCTTCATTGAGAATATTGATCCGCTTGGTATCCATACCGGTGATTCGTTCTGTTCGGCTCCGATGTTAACCATTTCGGAGGATGTGCAGAAGGAACTGCAGCGTCAGGCATATCAGATTGTCGAAGAGGTACAGGTAATCGGCGGAACGAATGTACAGTTCGCGCACGATCCCGTAAGCGGCAGAATTATTGTTATTGAGATCAATCCGAGAACCTCCCGTTCTTCTGCACTTGCAAGTAAGGCAACCGGTTTCCCGATTGCGCTTGTATCTGCAATGCTGGCAAGCGGACTGACCTTAGATGAGATTCCATGTGGCAAATACGGTACGCTGGATAAGTATGTACCGGACGGCGATTATGTGGTACTGAAATTCGCCCGCTGGGCATTCGAGAAGTTCAAGGGTGTAGAAGATAAGCTGGGTACACAGATGCGTGCCGTTGGCGAGGTTATGAGTATCGGTAAGACCTATAAGGAAGCATTCCAGAAGGCAATCCGAAGCTTGGAGATCGGACGGTATGGTCTGGGCTTTGCCAAGGATTTCAACAGCAAGAGCAAGGAAGAGCTGCTTCAGATGCTGGTAGTTCCGACCAGCGAGCGTCAGTTCATCATGTATGAGGCACTGCGTAAGGGTGCAACCGTGGATGAATTATTTGAACTGACCAAGATCAAGCATTATTTCATTCAGCAGATGAAGGAATTAGTGGAAGAGGAAGAAGCCCTTCTTAAGAATAAGGGACGTGTACCGGAGGATGCAGTCTTAAAGCAGGCGAAGCTGGATGGTTTCTCTGATAAATATTTAAGTCTGCTGCTTGATGTATCCGAGGAGGAGATCCGGAATGCCCGTGTTGCCATCGGCGTGGAAGAGGCATGGGAAGGCGTTCATGTCAGCGGAACCAAGGATAGCGCATATTACTATTCATCTTATCATATGAAGGATGAGAGCAAGGCAAGTGATAACAAGAATAAGATCATGATCCTCGGCGGCGGTCCGAACCGGATCGGTCAGGGTATCGAATTCGATTACTGCTGTGTTCATGCTTCGCAGGCACTGAAGAAGGCAGGCTTTGAGACGATTATCATTAACTGTAATCCGGAGACGGTATCTACGGATTATGATACCTCGGATAAGCTGTATTTTGAGCCGCTTACCTTAGAGGATGTACTGAGTATCTATAAGAAGGAGAAGCCGCTTGGTGTGATCGCGCAGTTTGGTGGTCAGACACCGCTGAATCTGGCGGCAGAGCTTCAGAAATACGGTGTGAAGATCTTAGGCACCACACCGGAGGTTATTGATATGGCAGAAGATCGGGATGTCTTCCGTGCTATGATGGATAAGCTTGGAATTCCAATGCCGGAATCCGGAATGGCCGTCGATGTAGAGGAAGCGCTCAAGATTGCAGACCGTATCGGTTATCCGGTCATGGTTCGTCCATCTTACGTCTTGGGCGGCCGTGGAATGGAGGTTGTCTATGATCCGGAGAACTTGAAGGTATATATGGAGGCAGCAGAAGGTGTAACACCGGATCGTCCGATCCTGATCGACCGGTTCTTACGTCATGCGATGGAATGTGAGGCAGATGCGATCAGTGACGGCGAGCATGCATTTGTACCGGCAGTTATGGAGCATATTGAGTTGGCCGGTGTACATTCCGGAGACAGTGCCTGCATTATCCCGTCTAAGAATATCAGTGAAGAGAACTTAGAGACAATTAAGGAATATACGAAGAAGATTGCGGTCGAGATGAATGTCCGTGGTCTGATGAATATGCAGTATGCGATTGAGGATGGCAAGGTATATGTGTTAGAGGCGAATCCGCGAGCTTCCCGTACCGTACCGTTGGTATCCAAGGTATGTGCGATCTCCATGGTTCCGCTTGCAACAGAGATCATTACCTCTGAATTCACCGGAAAGGAATCTCCGTTAAAGAGCCTGCATCATGGCAAAATTCCATATTACGGCGTGAAGGAAGCGGTATTCCCGTTCAATATGTTCCCGGAGGTTGACCCATTACTCGGACCGGAGATGCGTTCAACCGGTGAAGTCTTAGGATTGGCTGAGAGTGTTGGTGAAGCGTATTATAAGGCGCAGGAAGGAACGAAGAGCATTCTTCCGCTCAAGGGTACCGTATTGATCAGCGTCAGCGATCGGGATAAGATCGATCTGATCGATGTAGCGAAGGCCTATCATGAGGACGGCTTCAAGATCCTTGCAACCACAAGAACCAAGGCGATGATCGAAGAAGCGGGAATTCCGGTTGAGAAGGCACTTAAGTTCTCAGAGGGTCGTCCGAATATCTACGACCTCATCACGAATGGGACGGTAGACCTGGTTGTAAATACTCCTAAGGGAGATGAACCGGGCGAGGATGACAGCTATGTACGTAAGGCTTGTGTCAAGAGCCGTGTACCATATATTACCACTATGGCAGCCGCAAGAGCGGCAGCAGAAGGTATCAAGGTGGTACAGGAGAAGGGCAGCGAGAATGTAGTATCCCTGCAGGAGCTGCATAGCAGGATTCAATAAGAGAATGTATTTATAATTATATACACTAGATTGACGCGATATTGATGGGCCAGGGTGCCCCACGAAAACCTGTTGTAACTATTTTCTATAATTCGCATATCGTTCATGGTGATTTTCTAAAAACGCTCACTAACTCGCTAAAGCTCAAACAGCGTTCGCGTTTTTGAAAATCAGCCATTCACTCTATGGAATTATCACGAAAATAGACAAATGGTATTTCTTAGGGGCACCCTGGCCCTTTAATATCGCTGTTATTCCTAAAGTTATCGAGATCATTTTCAACTTTGTGATTTAACGATTCAAGCGACAACTTCACGTTTAAGTGACAGACTCCATTTGACGAATACTGTCCATCTCGACTATCATTTCATAACCTTAAGAATAACAGCCCTTCCATATCACTTTTATTTTTAAATCAAGATGTGGCAATCTGTGGTTTACGATCAAGATGTGGCAATCGGTGGTTTTTATTGATATTTAACCTTCTTTGTGTTAGAGTTTTGGAAAGAGTTAATACTGATTTATATGGGTATTATATATTTGTTCAGATGTGTGAAAATGAGATGATTGGAATATGTCAGATATGATGCGTAAATTACCGATAGGTATACAGGATTTCGAAAAAATAAGGATTGGCAATTA
>CACZRT010000235.1 GCA_902783585.1 uncultured Lachnospiraceae bacterium
CCGGTTCAGCAAGTCACTCCGGTTCAGCAGGTTCCGCCGGTTTCGCAAGCCGCTCCGGTTCAGCAGGTTCCGCCGGTTCAGCAGCAGGCTCCGTATTCACAGCAGCCATATATGGGACAGACCACTTACCAACAGCAGGCTCCGATCCAGGGACAGCCGGTCTACTACAACATGCCATATCCGTCCGACCAGATGCCGGTTGATACAGTGCCACCGAAAAAGAAGAGTCATAAGGCACTTTTCATTATCCTCGGAAGCATTGGCGGAGTCATGGTGATCGGTATTATCATTGCCGTGATCCTGCTTGGACGTTATATTCAGAATCCGAACCAGCCTTCCGTTGCCCAGGGCGGTCATTCCGGACGAAACACCTATACCACGCACGACCGTGTGGAAACGAATGATCGGGAATATTATTTCCCAGATTACCGGTCTGCCGATCATAGTTCAGAAAGCTATGTCACAAATCATCCGGCAACCGAATCATCAGCGGAACCGGATCAGACAAGCAGCTTCAATGACAATACAACGGAGGAAAGCGTTATTGAAGAAGGTGCAGCCGCATTCACAGATCAGGATCTGATGATCTTCAGCAGTGCAAACAACATACAGATTCCGATAGAAGAAGATTACTCTTATCAAGTGCTTAACACCGAATTATGCCGGATCAATTCTTATGATAATGAGTATTCTGAGGATTTGGACAATGCGAAGGGATATGGTGCATTTAAGACCGGGCGTGGAACCGGTATAGGCTCTGCCGTCGAGGATTATCTTGAAAAATACGGCACTGATACGACCAACGCCCTGTGGATCATGTTAAATGGAAGCTATTCTACTACCTACTACTATTCCGCGATCAGCAAGCCCAATTTTGCAGATGAGCATTCCCTGCTCACGATCGGCTGGTCGATCGATGGCACAAGCTTCCATCGCCTGACACCGGAGGAATTAAATGATATCATCTTTAATTATGATACGACCGGCTCGAACATCCGCTATCTGATCTACTATGCAGATATCGACGCTGACTATACGATCCGGTCACTCAGCATGGTTTACGGCAACCCGATGGTCATTCCGGAGTTAGATGAATAATTTAACCTCATTCATATATGTTGTGGATATACACATAAAAGAAAAAGACAGGGACCGGATCACTCCGAATTCCCTGTCTTAATTCTAGTAATGAATTCTTCAATTTCATTCCATGCATCTCTGGACTCCTGATATAACATAAAGCCCATCTGGAAATCATGGAACATTCCGTTATAGGTATGCTCTGTAATATCCACACCCTGTTCCTTCGCCCGCTCGGCAACCGTCAGGGTATCCGAGAGAAGCATCTCCCGTTCTCCAACCTGCATTAACATCGGAGGAAATCCGGTGTAGTCGCCGAAAATCGGTGAAATATACGGATTCGTCGGATCATTTCCAATGATATATCCTTCCTTGTACACCAAGGTCTCCTTCGAATCTCCGAACACCGGATCTTCATGAAACTTCTCCTCATAAGACCATCCACTCTTGGTCAGATCCGTCCATGCCGACATGGTAATGACCGCAGCCGGCATCGGAAGCTTATGGTCTCTGATATATAGAGTTACCGCCAGTGTAAGACCGCCTCCGGCCGAATCGCCGACGATCAAGATCTTATCGGACTGATATCCCTGATCAAGCGCCCATTGATACGCCGATACAGCATCATTCAACGCTGCCGGGAACGGAAATTCCGGAGCCACACGGTAATCTACACTAAGCACATCATAGCCGCCGCTGATCTCATGATAGACAGCTGCCATATCCCGATATGTGTTATGAAGCCTCCCATAATAACCGCCGCCGTGTAGATGCAGGATCAGCCACTGTTCCGGATTCTCCTCTGAATCATCCAAGATCTGTCCGGTCAATAGCTCCATGGTGTAATCGCCCTGGTCATATATCGTCCGCGTCATTCCCTTCGGGCATACCCATTCCTTCTCATGTTCTGTCAGTCTCTTGCGAAGCTCACCGTTCTGCGCGAGATATCCGATCCTCGGCAAATGATTGACAATTGCAACGGCTCGCCGAACTCCCTTACCAAGTAAGCTGATATCTTCCTTTTCCCGATCAATTAATAACATACTGCCTCCTGATGATTATAGTTTTTGTCCGGTTATTCTTCACACATGGAATCTCCGTTCCATCTCTCCGCTGAACTTCCTTCCGCCTAAGATGATCGTAGCGAGCAGATAGATTCCCGTAATCGCAATACATATGATCGGAAGGATCAGTCCATTAATCTTGTGTGTGACATATAAGATCACGATCGCGATACTGCAGACCATGAAGATCATCAGAAGAAGGGAATAGCTGATCCAGCTCTCCCGATTCAACATCATGAAGAAGAAGACCAATCCGTCCCCCAACAGGATCAGACCGGGAACCACCCATTCCAGTGCCCATCCCAAATGGCCGGTATAATAATCGATTCCGATCACCAAAAACATCGTAAGAATCAGCATTAATCCGATCTTCGATGCAATACCGGAATCGTGCTTCACCCAGAAATATACCATAATATACATATAGAGCATTCCCATCCCGCTCAAGGCTGACCACCAGAAGGTCGGCGGTGTCAGTACATTGACGATGATGGCAATGATCTCCAGTGTCACAAATATAAACAGGATCAGGCGCAGAACAAACCGGATTCGCTGCTCTCTGGCCCGGACATTCGGATACGGAGCCCCCGTACCGAAGGTCTCACAGGCATGATCCATTTCCTGCTGTGTCATCTCATCCAGTACCTTATGGCACAACGGACACGTCTCACGCTCATCATATACGATTGTCTTGCAGTTCTCACATTTCTTCATGTATATTCTCCCATCGGCTTCTCTGTCGATCTTACACCCTGCATACTTTGGCTTCTTTCAGCCGGGGCGCTTCTCAGTATGCGTTACTTATTCGCCATACACTCCATTGGTTTCAATTCCGACCTCTAAGCCTTCCTTCGTCAGGATCTGGAAAAACCGTTTCTGGATTCCGGTATCCTCTAGCGAGGAGCTGAAGGTGATCGTCATGATACCATTATACGATACAACGCCGATCTTAATACTCATTCCCAAGGACATGGAAAGCAGGCAATAGAAGCCTTGCACATAATCCCGGTATTTCTCCCGCAGTTCAATATTGCCGATATTCGTAAGCGTCGTCGTATTCGAATGCACCGACGCCTCATAGATCCGTTTCATGACGAAATTCTTAATAAATAGCGGCACCCACCGGTTGATCATATTCGTCTCGTTCGATACATTGTAGGATACGATCTCATCCAAATTCTCCTTGGTGATCTTGGATTTGAGATCTGCGTCTATGATCCTGACCACATCCTCCAGCGTATACTCCCGATCCTCCGGTTGAAATGCTGCATTCAGCATGACAAAGTAATTCTTCATCGTATGCGAGTCATAATACGGGCGAAGATTCACCGGTACAACACAGCTGATCGGCTCCTCGGAGCTGTTCCCCCGCAGATATTCCTTATAGATTGCATAGACATACACGCTGACCAGGAAGGTATTGATCGTTACATGGTAACGCTTGGCTGCGGCTTTCAACTCAGCTACCTTCACATAGCCGTGAATAATACCAAGCTCATCAGCCGGAAGCTCCTTCCCCTTGATCTGTACGCCCTTATCCTGACTGTATTTCTTCCGTTCCTTGCCGGGCTTCTTATAATTGCGGAGATAGCTGTCCTCAGAATCCAGGAACACATCCGGAGATAAGCGGTTGCTCTCTCCCTCCATAGCCTCCGGATAACGAAGACGGATATATTGATATACCAGCTCCTTCAAGAATACGGTTCCGCCAAAACCATCGGTCAGGGCATGAAAGACCTCCAGATTGATCCGGTTCTGGTAGCAGGTCACACGGAACATATATTGATTGTTCCTGCTCTTATTAATATAAGCGCCCGGAAAGCTGTTCTCAACCCGCACCTGCGGAGCAGACTTCCGGTTCTCTTCAAAGTAATACCAGAACATTCCTGCACGCATCCGCATCCGGAATACCGGGAACTGCGGCAGGATCCTATTCAGCGCTTCCTGCAAGATTGCCCGGTCAACATCCTCTTTCATAACAGCGGCGATCCGATATACATTTGTCATATTCTCACTGGAGATGACGGGAAATAATAAGGCTGTATTATCCAGTTTATCCCAGTTTGTTTCCGAATTCTTTGACATACCCTGTCTCCTTTGTCAAACTATCTATATTGTAGTCAAATTCGCCTTATCCGTCAATCCTCTTTCCCCTTTTGCAGATCTC
>CACZRT010000236.1 GCA_902783585.1 uncultured Lachnospiraceae bacterium
AGTTTATAAAAATTTAAGACCTTGTTTAGATAAATTTAGCAGAACAGCCGTGTTTTTGGCTTGTATCTTGCGATTTCTTTTGTTATAATGCTATACAACATATTAGGGAAATATTATTATTGGTATAATCTAACATTCCTGTTACTTCTGGCGCAAGCATCTGCCATCCGCTTGTTTTTGCTGCAGATTTCATTTTCCTATATGTTCAGACAGACCTATTTTTGATACAGAATGACCTAAGATCGATACATAAGAAACCGGTTCATAGGCATATTAATAAGGGGGTATATCTATGGATTTTGAGACACTGATCACATTTTTAAATCGAGTATACATGGTGAACGATATTCCGCTATGTGTCTTTCGAAATGATGAACTGTCCCTTCAGCTTCCTGTTATCACCTATTTTGCAAAACGGATTCAAAAATACATTGCGATCCTTAAGGAGCACCCAAGCAAGATCTCCTACCTGATGACCGATTATGATGCATTTTACGGTCTGATCCGGCTGGATGATCCGAAGGAGGTATCCATATTTGTCGGACCGTTTTTCACCACGTCCATTACCCAGGAGGATCTGGAGCGGATCTTAAACATGATCAATCTGCCCGACTACGCGGTGCCGGATGCGAGAGCATTCCTCCGCTATGTTCCTACCGGCTCATTGTCGAAGTTCTTATCCTATCTGACCGCACTCTACACCTCGATCACACATGAACTGATCGATGTAGAAGAGGTCATATACAATGACGCATTTAATAATTCCAAGGCAGATATCGAGAAATTCTTCAAGGATACTCTTAGTACGGACGAATATAAACCGGCAAGACACAGTACCTTCCTGCATGAAATGTATCGAATGGAACTGATTGCCAACGGCGATGTCGCCGAGATGAAGACGAATACCCAAAGCATGCTTCCGGGGACTCGTGGACAGATTGGCAGCACCGCCTTACGGCAGGCGAAGAATATCTTTATTGCAGGCTGTACTCTGTACACACGCGCAGCAATTGCAGGAGGCTTAGATATTGAAGAGGCCTATACCTTAAGCGACACCTATATCAATACCTGCGAATCCTACACCAGTGTTGCCGAAGTAGAGCGGCTGCACCTTCAGATGCCGCTGGACTTCACAATACGTGTGGAGCAGACAAGTAAGCTGGATGGCAAGTCTGCGCCGATCGTCGATGCGATTCATTATATTGATGAGAATATCAACCAACCGATCCAGGCATCGGATATTGCAAATCATGTAAACCTAAGTACCTCTTATTTCCTCAAGAAATTCAAAGGGGAATTAGGCATCGGCGTATCTGAATACATTACAAAATCCAAGATTCGTGAAGCTTGTCTCCTGCTCAAATACACGGATAAATCTCTGACGGAGATCAGTAATTACCTGTACTTCTCCAGCCAGAGCTATTTCCAGAATGTATTTAAGAAGCAGGTAGGGATTACACCGAATCAATACCGTAACAAGAAGCCGATTCCGGTCTTCATGCAGCATACTTATGATGAATAGACTAATATGAATTATCAGGAAAAGAACATCCGCCCGAATTCCGTTAAGAACGCCTGATTGGCACCATGTACCAATTTGCGAACATCCGGATCCCGGCGGATGTTCTTATGCATATGCATCCAGCTTCTTCTGGCACGTTTGTTCTGGAATAAGCGCTTCACCTCGTCCAAGGACCGCATTTCCTCTTCCCGAAATGTAGAGAAAAACAGATCGATTACCCGCTCCCGCTCCTCGGCAGTCAGACTGTCCACGCACATGCGTACACCATCTTCCGTAGCGAGACTCTGATCTGTGCGGGCACTCAGCTTGCAGAAGCTACTTCCCAAGATCCGCCAACATAGAGGATCATGCTGCTGCATGCCCTTTCCATTGCTGTCGATCACCGTATAATGATCATCATTTCCAAGCATCATACCGAATACAGAATCTGACGGAACCAGCTTGTGATAACGGTCCAAGATCCTCTGATATCCCTCTGAACGCAGAAAATCCTTCATAAACCCAGGTCCATCATAATTGTATACCGCATCGATCCGATCCTGGATCTCCCTCTTCGTCATAGCAGCGGCATAAGCAGCCAGGTTGCCCCCTTTGGAATGACCGATCACGATCAACCGGCCGGAAGTCTTCTCTCCCACATAACTTAAGTATTTCAGCGCCTTTTCCTGAGCCGGAACAATCCGGTAGCTCATCTGAAGATTCTCCTTCCAACCAATCAGGGAATTATCAGTCCCCCGAAAAATGACACAGGTATACGGCTCTGTCTCCACACAAAGAGCACCGAACTGGCAAGCCTCCTGTATATTCACGCTGCTGGTGTAATAGCATAGCTTAATATTCTGAAACCGTCTCGTATCTGCCATTCTTCTTGCCGTAAATGGCGCCATCTTCACCAGAGAAACCGAATCCACATAATCCCGTTCCCGATTCTCCTCCCAGAAACGCCTGACCGCAGCATGCAGCGGAATTCGATCCTCCTCCCACATGGATGTCACAACCTGATCCCAGGGAACATAGGATAGATAAGACAGGATCAGTCCGTCCACCTCATTCAGCGGACTTACATCGAAGCCAAGATCCCCACGCCAGCATAAGTACTCGTTCATATTCGCCATGTCCAATCCTCCGGAAACTGTATTTATAATCAGATTTACTATCAGTATTACCATTTCCGGAAGTCCCATTCCCTGTATTACCACTCTTTTTCCACTTTTAAATATTTTTAGGATTTAAACACAAATTGGACACAATTTTATTTTATTATAATTAATGTAAGAGCTTTTCATAGAAGAATATAGGTAATAACCTATATTCCTTTGAATCCTCTCTCCTCTCATTTTTGCCCGGGCTTCATAACCCGGGCATCCTCATTTCTACGGCCTTTTTCCTTCCCATATGTATAATTATCGGAACTTTTATTGACACGGGCGAGCCGGGATATTCCATGGGAAGCTAGCTGTCGCGATTTTGGATAATTCACATTTCACTCATGGTAATTTTCTATAAAAGCTCCCTAAACTCGCTTCGCTCGAACAGCTGGGAGCTTTTA
>CACZRT010000237.1 GCA_902783585.1 uncultured Lachnospiraceae bacterium
CTCTTCTTAGTAGGAATTGTCGTGTTACGCTCAATCAAATGAGTTGCAATACCGCCCATAGTCTCAATGGAAAGTGTCAAAGGAGTAACATCCAGCAATAAGATTTCACCGGCACCGGCATCACCGGCAAGCTTACCACCCTGAATAGCTGCACCAATGGCAACACACTCATCCGGGTTGATACCCTGGAACGGCTCCTTACCGGTCAATCTCTTAACCATATCCTTAACAGCAATGATACGTGTTGAACCACCTACCAAAAGTACTTTGTCCAGATCAGCAGCTGACAATCCGGCATCCTTTAATGCACTCTGTACAGGACCGGCAGTCTTCTCAACCAAATGCGCCGTTAATTCGTCAAACTTGGCTCTGGTCAGATCCATATCAAAGTGCTTAGGACCCTCTGCTGTTGCTGTGATGAATGGAAGGTTGATATTCGTTGTGGTTGCAGAAGATAATTCCTTCTTAGCCTTCTCTGCCGCTTCCTTCAGTCTCTGCATAGCCATCTTATCTGTAGATAAGTCTACGCCTTCCTTTGCCTTGAAGTCGCTCAACATGTAATCTGTGATCACGTTATCGAAGTCATCACCACCGAGCTTATTATCACCGGCTGTTGCCAATACTTCGATGACACCGTCGCCAATTTCAATCACAGATACATCAAAGGTACCACCACCTAAGTCGTATACCATGATCTTCTGATCGGATTCATTATCCAAACCGTAAGAAAGTGCTGCAGCGGTAGGCTCGTTGATAATACGCTTAACATCCATACCTGCAATACGTCCTGCATCCTTGGTTGCCTGACGCTGAGAGTCCGTAAAGTAAGCAGGAACCGTAATAACCGCCTCTGTTACCTTCTCACCCAAGTAAGCCTCCGCATCTGTCTTTAACTTCATCAGTATCATAGCTGAGATTTCCTGTGGTGTATACTTCTTGTCATCAATCGCTACTTTATAATCAGTACCCATGTGTCTCTTGATCGAAGCGATGGTCTTGTCAGCATTCGTAACTGCCTGACGCTTTGCCGGCTCACCGACAACACGCTCACCATTCTTCGTAAATGCGACAACAGATGGTGTTGTTCTTGCACCTTCTGCATTTGTGATAACCACCGGCTTACCACCTTCCATAACGGCTACACATGAATTCGTTGTACCTAAGTCAATACCTATAATCTTTCCCATGATCATTTACCTCCATTTAATTCATGAAATTGTTTTTTATACTGTCAATCTTGTGTTACTGATCGTCGCTTCCGGAATCCTTATCCGGCTCTAATTAGCGACCTTCACCATGCTGTATCGCAGCACGGAATCTTTATACATATAACCCTTCTGCATCTCCTCGGCCACCACATTTTCACCAAGAGATTCATCCTCAATATGCATAACCGCATTATGAAGATCAGGATTAAACTCTGTTCCTTCGGCATTCATCGGCTGTACTCCAATATCCTCCAACACAGTCATCATCTGCTTGTAGATCTTGTCAACGCCCTGTTCAAATGCCCGTTCCTTGTCTTCCTCCGGAATGGTCTGGATCGCTCGTTCAAAGTTATCAACTACCGGAAGAAGCTTCTCTAATACGGTCTTGGCACCAAGATCATATTTCTGGGCTGCCTCCTTGGCCTCTCTTGCACGGGCATTTTCAAATTCGGCAAGCAGCCGCTTATATTTATCCTGCGCTTCCTCAGCCGCTTCCTTCCATTTGGCTGCTTCATCCGATGCCGCCTTATCTTCCGGCGTCATCTTCTGCATCACATCCTCCGATGACGCATCTTCCGGATTCTCTTCTGCATCCTTCTTAGTCACATCCTCTTCCGTAGGCTCAACCGTTCCCTCCAAATTCACAACCTCCGGTTCCGCTTCCTTCTTATTATCTGCAAGCTTCTCTTCGGTGTCCTCAGCCTTAACGGCCTCCTTTGGAATATCTTGTTGTTCCTGCGTTATATTCTCCTGTGACGGCTTCTGCTCTTGTACCGTATCCTCAAAGTCCTCCGGCGGAGCAGGTCTTGGTCTGACAATTTCCGCATCTTCCTGCGGTTTCGGTCGTCCTGTCTGCTGGTTTTTCTTCTTACCGCCCTTTTTGAACTTCGGACCTCCCTGCTTCTTATTACCATCCGAAGCAGGCTTTACAACCTCTTTCACAGTATCATTCGCCTTCGGTCTGCTTTCGCTTTCCGTCTTATCCGTCTCTGTTACGCCCTGCTGATCCGGATTCTCATCCTTAGAAGGTTTCTCGTCCACCATCTCAATCGGAATCTCACTGGAATTTTCCTTCTTTGTCTGTGAAGCTTTCGCTGTATTCGAAGCGTCCCGAGAAGTGCTTTCCTTCGTTGCTTCCTTTTCAGGCTCTTTCTTGGCTTCTGCGCCGGAATTCTCTGCACCGGCTTTTCTATCTGCCTGCTGTTCCTGCGCCTTTTCCTTCATCCGGTCTTCATGGATCTTCGCTTTCATCCGGTTAATAATCTCTGCAGCTTCTTCCTCCGCCTTTCTCTCAGCTTCTTCCGCTGCCAACCGGTCTTTTTCTTCCTGTTCCGCCTTATTGATCTCTTCCTTGAATCTGCGTTCCGCATCCTTCCGGCGTTCTTCCTCCATGAAGGCTTTCAATCTGGCTTCTTCAGCAGCCTCACGCTCTGCCTGTTCCTTGGCTAAGCGTTCATAATACTCCTTCTGAAGTTCATTCATCTATGTCTCATCTCCTTTACTCTTATTCTTGTTATTGAAGATTTCATCAAGCTCAATGGTTAATTTCTTCAGTGTATCAACCACCTTTTTGTAATCCATGCGCTTTGGTCCGATAATTCCGATTGTTCCCTTCGCGCCTTCCTGTAATTCATAGGTAGCTGTTACAACACTTAAGTCCTTCATATTCTTAACCGGTGCTTCATCTCCGATATAGATCTGAATACCGGTATCTTCGCTGCTTAATGTCTCATCTACTAATTCATTGAGCATCTCTTTCTCTTCAAATGCTTCTAAGAGTACGCTGGTCTTCTCCTCGTCTCCGATCTCCGGATACTTCAGAATATTCGTTGCACCGCTCGTGTAGATCTGACGTTCATCCGCTTCCTTGATCGCACCTACGACTGCTTCCAATATCTGATCCAAGAACCGGTCATAGATACCCGCCTGACCCTTCATAGTCTGAATCATCTCAATATTGATATCCCGAAGCGCCGCTCCCTGTAAAAATGAATTGACCAGAACGCTCAGCTTTAAGATATCCTCATTTGCGATCGGCTCCGATACCTCAATCATCTGGTTCTTGATGATATTGCCTTCTGTTACGATAACAGCTAATACATGTTCATCATCCACCATGCTCAGCTGTACGAACTTCACATGTACCTCCCGGTACTGTGGGGCTGTGATCATGGTTGCATAATTCGTATTATATGCGAGCACCTTGACCACCTGCTTCAGCATCAGCTCCATACGGTCAACCCGTTCCAGCAGACCTTCCTTTTCCTGTCTCAGTTCTTCTGTCTCCGCTTCCCGCTCCTTCATAATCTGATCCACATAGACCCGATATCCGGCATCCGTAGGTATTCTTCCGGCCGATGTATGCGGTTGTTCAATATATCCACTTTCCTCCAGATCAGCCATCTCATTCCGGATCGTAGCCGAGCTTAAGCTGAGATCCGTAAATTTTGAAATTGTACGAGAACCAACCGGTTCACCAGTTTCCAAGTAGTTAGCGACTATTGCCTGAAGAATCTTCATTTTACGTTCGCTTAACTGCTCCATGCAATCACCCTTTCCCGGACAACACACCCATCCTCATCAGTTGAAATGATATGATTCATATTCATTCTCTTTATTTTGTTAGCACTCATTATCAAAGAGTGCTAACATCTATGTATAAGGTATCACTATGCTATTGCTTTGTCAAGGGTATTTTTAGAGTTTTTCAATATTCTTCCTACATAGGAAAACCGGAGATCAATCGATCTCCGGTAGGATTCCCTGCTGTAATTCAAATATTCGGATCGCCGTCTGGATATCGGTCTGGATCCAGCGTTCATAGACGACGGTCCCTGTTCCGTAATATCCCTTTCTTCGAAGATTGTTAAAGTCCTCCTCATGCAGAATGAATCCGTTAAAATCATAGAAGTCCTGCATATCCTCATAAGCGATCAATCGATATCCGATATGGATCATGCGGTCCTCTCCCAAGATCATCCGCTGGTTCTGCAGCTCCTCGATCAGATCCATATGATCGCTGCAAAGCTCCTGTAAGTCAAAATGTTCCTCTAAAAATATGTATATCCGACGGATCAGATCAAAATCCAGAACAATATCCCCTGCCTCCATTTGCCGGATCACATCTTCCGTACAGCCGACACATTTGGCAAATAACCTTTGTGAGAACTCCATCTGCTCCCGTTTTCGTTTTAACCATCCACCGGTAAAGATCAGCATATCCATCACCACCTATTAGCACATCATTTTATTATATTATATTCCCGATTCAAAATTCTAATGTCATTCAGCCCTCTGTTAACGGTTTACGCTTCCTGCTCTGTATCCAGCAGAAAATCCGCAAATACATAGTTACTGACATCCAGCCCCTGATCCGTCAGAAAGATACGCCCATCCTGACGTTTTAGCAATCCTTCCTCCATATGCTTCCGAATTACCGTTCCATAGACCATATCCATGCTGCATCCAAATCTTTTCTGAAATTCCTCTTCCGATACTCCACAGATCATGCGCATACCCAGATACATAAATTCCTCCATTTGATCCTTTCTGGTATGATCCTGTATCTCTTCTCGAAGCCGATCCGGCAGCCGACGCGTTTCAATCTGTTCAGCAGTCTCCTGCATATCCATATCATGGTCTGTCCTATAGTTATACGCTAGCTTCTCCTTACCAACCTCTGTCATAGAATTCCAGTACTCAATATACCGACGCATATCCATCAAATTGTGAAACCGCTTTCTCTGATAGCAGGAAGCCGCTCCAAGTCCGAGTCCAAGATAATTCCTGCCTGTCCAGTATCCGATATTATGCCTGCATTCATATCCCGGCAGGCTGTAATTCGAGATCTCATATCGTTCATATCCCATGCTGCGAAGGATCTTCTTGGTATATTGATACATCGCTCGATCCTGATTCTCATTTGGCAGCATCGCCAGAAGCTCCTTGGACTGTGCAAGAGGGGTTCCTTCTTCTACGATCAGGCTATATGCAGATATGTGCTCCGGACGAAGCTCCAACACCTTTGCCAGCGTTTTCCCATAGGAAGCAAGCGTCTGTCCCGGAAGCGCCGACATCAGATCGACATTAATGTTCCGAAAGCCTGTTTCTCTTGCCAACTGATAATTGGCAGCAAACTGCTCGTAATTATGAATCCGCCCAATCCGTTTTAATTCTTCATTATCCGCACTCTGCAGGCCAAAGCTCAGCCGATTGATTCCACAAGCATTATATTCCTCCAGCTTATCCCGGTTGACTGTTCCGGGATTACATTCTATTGTAATCTCCGTCAGGTCTTCTAATTTCCAGATCTCCCGAAGCTTCTGAAAAATACGTGCGATCAGCCCTTCCTTCATGGACGAAGGTGTACCGCCGCCGATAAATATAGTATCCACCAGATACTTCTTCGCTTCCAGCCTATATGCTTCCATTTCAGTGCATAATGCATCCGTATATTGCTTCTGCCTGACATAATCTGTATCCGGAAAGGACAGAAAATCGCAGTACAGACATTTTTTCACGCAAAAAGGGATATGAATATATAGACTCAATGGTTCTCTCATACTCATCTCCCCTTTCTTATTATATATTATTCATTATCCAGCTTCAGCACGCTCATGAAGGCCTTCTGCGGAATCTCCACATTACCGATCTGGCGCATCCGCTTCTTGCCTTCCTTCTGCTTCTCTAACAGCTTCTTCTTACGGGTAATATCACCGCCGTAACACTTGGCAAGCACATCCTTACGCATCGCCTTGACTGTCTCTCTGGCAATGACCTTGCCGCCGATGGCTGCCTGGATCGGAATCTCGAAGAGGTGCCGCGGGATCTCACCCTTCAGCTTCTCGCACATTTTCCGTCCCCGCTCGTAAGCACCATCCGCATGAACAATGAAGGACAAGGCATCCACTTCCTCCCGGTTGATCAGGATATCCAGTTTCACCAGCTTGGACTGCTTATATTCCTTCATTTCATAATCAAAGGAGGCATATCCGCGGGATCTGGATTTCAGCACATCAAAGAAATCATAGATGATCTCATTTAACGGCAGCTCATACCTAAGCAATGCCCGCGTCTCTTCCATATATTCCATGCTAATATAGATTCCCCGCCGTTCCTGACAAAGCTGCATGATCGGACCCACATAATCCTTCGTCACCATGATCTCTGCCGATACATACGGCTCCTCCATATAGTCAATCTCCGACGGATCCGGAAGATTCGACGGATTCGTCAGCTCGATCATCTCACCGTTGGTCTTATAGACACGGTATACAACACCCGGAGCTGTCGTAACCAGATCCAAGTTATATTCCCGTTCCAAGCGCTCCTGTATTATTTCCAGATGCAGAAGTCCCAAGAAACCACACCGAAAGCCAAATCCAAGCGCGATTGAGGTCTCAGGTTCAAATTGCAGCGATGCATCATTTAACTGCAGCTTCTCCAAAGCATCCCGCAGATCCGGATACTTCGCGCCATCTGCCGGATACAGACCACAATACACCATGGGGTTGACCTTCTTATAACCCGGCAGCGGTTCCTCACACGGTCGATCGGCATCCGTAACAGTATCACCAACCTGTGTATCCTTCACATTTTTAAGGCTCGCAGTAATATATCCAACCATACCCGCAGATAATTCATCACAAGGGATAAACTGCCCGGCGCCAAAGATACCAACCTCGACAACCTCTTCCTCCGCTCCGGTTGCCATCATGCGGATCTTCGTACCCTTTTTGACGCTTCCGTTCTTCAATCGACAGAAGATGATAACACCCTTATAGGAATCATAGATACTGTCAAAAATGAGTGCCTGCAGTGGTGCATCCGGATCGCCGCTCGGTGCCGGGATCTTCGTCACGATCTGCTCTAAGACATCCTCAATATTCAGCCCCGTCTTTGCTGAGATCTGCGGTGCATCCTGTGCTTCCAGGCCGATGACATCCTCTATTTCATTAATAACCCGCTGAGGCTCTGCACTGGGAAGATCGATCTTATTAATGACGGGCATGACCTCCAGATCATGATCCAGAGCCAGATATACATTCGCGAGCGTCTGCGCTTCGATTCCCTGTGCCGCATCTACTACAAGAATGGCTCCCTCGCAAGCTGCAAGGCTTCTGGAAACCTCATAATTAAAATCCACATGTCCCGGTGTATCGATCAGATTGAAGATATACTCTTCGCCGTCCTTTGCCTTATACACGATCCGCACCGCCTGTGCCTTGATCGTGATTCCGCGTTCCCGTTCCAGATCCATATTATCCAAGACCTGCGCCTGCATCTCCCGACTGGTAAGCAACCCTGTCTGCTCAATGATCCGGTCTGCAAGCGTTGATTTTCCATGATCTATATGTGCTATAATGCAGAAATTCCTTATTTTTGTCTGATCGATATGTGCCATATCTGCCTCCGATAGTTTCTATATATTTGTTTTTTTTCGGCCTTTCTTTTCTATAATGAACGCATGATCTTCCGAATCCCTTCAGCATAATCAGTTATGCCTTCTCCTTTGGCCAGCATGCATTCACAACGTACATCAGATTCTCGTCGATCTGCTCTTTCAGTTTCTCCGTCAGAATATCATAATCCGCTTCCAGACCCTGTCTTGCCGCACTATAAGCCGGTGCATCATTCCACGAGCCTGCTCCGCCAAGCACATCGGCCTTCAATACCGCCAGGAATATTCTCTGGAATCTCTCCGGAAGATCCGGCGCATGCTCCGGGTACTCAAATGCTGACGCAGGATCATCCAACAGATAATAAGAATCCCAGAATATATCCGAATAATGACGTTCACTGATCCGGTCCGCCAATTCTGCCAGATCCCGAAGTACCGTCATCAGATCATCGGTATGATCCTCTACATCTGCAATCCCCTCCGGAACATCCTCCCAGGCGCACTCCTGATATGTAACCTTCCAGCCCTGACGTTCCCGATCCGCCTGCCAGTCAGACGCAAAATAAGTCACATCACCGGACCGCCAGTAGCAGACGATCGCGCCACGAAGCTCTGCCGCCTGA
Organism: uncultured Lachnospiraceae bacterium; assembly: GCA_902783585.1. Taxonomy (GTDB): domain Bacteria; phylum Bacillota; class Clostridia; order Lachnospirales; family Lachnospiraceae; genus CAG-632. The sequence continues at coordinate 8,232 of CACZRT010000237.1, forward strand.
CCAACCACAAATCCATCCTCCTGATCCTGCGTCAGAATGTATTTCACATCCTGCAGTCCCCACCATTTGCATGTCTTGAACCACTGCATGATCACTTCCGAACCGGTTCCCTTAACAGGCTCCAGATTCCGATTACTTAAGAAAGAGAAGCTGATCTCACTCACATATGAAATATCCATATCGTCTATATCCTGACCGGTTGCCAGCGCTTTTCTGGCATTGATCACTATTCTGCAGATCTGTGCAATTTCCGTCTTCATAATGATTCCTCCCATCCATCAGCACATTGCGATACCATTATCGAACCATTGCTCTCTATACTACATTTTAACAAACCTACGGCAGTTTCACAAGGAGGAATCCCATTCAAACAGGAACTGATCGCCTTCCCGTATCCTGTCACTGTCCGACTCCGTAATCTCCACACATATTCCTTCATCCGTATGATAAATCATGCCGTAAAGCAGCCTGCCATTCTCATCCTCTGCCTGATTTATGCAAAGCTTCGAGCCCTGAATATTGGCATATCCGCGAATCCTTCCAATCTCATCATTTTCCAGCAAAATGGAATATCCCCCCGTCTGAACATCTGCTTCCCCGATCAACAGATCCGTCTTGCCGTCCGTTGACTGATAACTTCCCAGATACAATTGATCCATCATGTCATATTCCGATCCGCGTACAGGATCATTCACAGCATCTTCGGTGCCGCCAAAGTTCATTCCGATAAAACCATCGGATGTACTGCCATCTTCCGGATCATTATCATCGTCATCCCCCGTACCGACCGTCTCCTGCGAGATCATATCCTGTTCCATATCAAAAAGCATCTGGTCAAGCTCCTTCATGATCTCATGATCATGATCCGAATATGCCTTATACTGACCAAATCCATAGGTGTCATACCCGGTCCCTCCATATGCAGAATCATCATAGATCACTGTATAATGCCATGGGCTCCAATCCAAGGCAAAGTCGTCAATATCCCGACGGTCAGACAGACCCGCAACATCATTATCCAACAGGTAATCACTGAATTCCTGCCACTGTGCCTCTGTTACAGCATAGGTTGTGATAATCTCTGAATCATGAAAGGATTCCTGATCGTGAACAATCAGAACATAGTCGCCCGCATCCGTACACTCCAAACTCTCATAATGATATCCGCCCTCCATATCACTATATCCCGGACTATAAGTAAAGCTTAGAAGAGGACCATGCTCCGCAGAGCCAGCCGAGCCACCTCCTCTTCCACTTGTATCAATCTTTAAGAATCTTCTCAGCGGACTGCAGGATGTCAACAATACTGCCATTGTCAACAGGACTGCGATCAGTATGATCCCACGATAATCCTTCATTCCGAATCCTCCCATTTTTTTATTAATTAAACCATGAATCTAAGCTCACTCTTCACTTCGTTCGAGTTCACTAAGATTCCCTGTATATATTCTCACTAACCTCCCACTTCGTGTGAGCTAAGTGCTCATATTATACCACAATCATCAACCCTTGTCTTGTGCGAGATACAGCAATGCATTACATATCGCAGCCGCAATGTTACTGCCGCCTTTCCGCCCGCGGTTGATGATATAAGGCACGTCACTCCCAATCCACAATTCCTTCGCCGCTTCCACATTCACAAAGCCAACCGGAACACCAATGATATAATCCGGCTGACGTCCCCCATTCTGCAGCTGTTCGTATAACGAGATCAAGGCTGTAGGCGCATTTCCGACAGCAATGATCACAGGCTTATGAATAGCAAGCGCACGCTCCATGCTGACAGCTGCACGGGTCACTCCCCGTTCCTTCGCTTCTCTCGCAACCTCCTCATCCGCCATAAAGCAATGGGCTTCCCCGCCAAATCCGGCAAGTACACGCTTATTCACACCGGCAAGCGCCATATTGGTGTCCGTTACGATATCCGCACCGTTCCTGATCAATTGCAATCCCTTTGCAACCGCATTCTCCGAAAACGTCAGCGTTCTTGCATATTCAAAATCCGCACTCGTATGAATGGCACGCTTGGTAATAGGAGCCTGCTCCTCCGGAAGTGTGATTCCCTGCATGGCAAGCTCCTTCGTAATGATTTCAAAGCTTCTGTGTTCAATTTCATCCGGTTTAACATATTCAATCTTGTTCATAATCTACTCCATAGGATTCACACAGATCTCATCTATATTATATAAATCCTAAAATCATCTTTCTGTAATCCTCGCCAATTGGCAGCTCATAATCTGCATATAATTCCCTTCGTTTTGCAATTACCGTCTCACTCGTGATCGGATTAAAGCCTTCCTTATCCATATCCCTATAGTAGATTCCAATGCCTCGTTTCTGCCAGGTCGGAAGGTCATTATAATTAATCCCTTTCTGAAATAGAAGCTCATTCTTATAGGCAACATCCTTCCCTGCCAGATCAAATGTAGCCTGATTCTGTGTCTTTCCTTCCCGGCGAAGTGCCCAGTAACAATGCGCATTTAAGGAATTCCTATGTGAATCCTCCTGACGCCACACAAAATAATCAGCCACCCGTTCCGGATTCGGAAGCGGAATCACCCTGCAATCAAAGGTTGCTGCCATCCCAAGTCCCAATGAAAATGCCGCGCTTGCCTCGCCTGCCAATGTTGTATTAATCTTACGCACCTTACGTCCAAAGGTATTATCCTCCGGATGGAACAATAGCGAAATCTCATCACTTTCCGTATAGCCATATACAATTCGAAACCCGGATTCCATAAGTGCCTTAACCGTATCAACCATAAGATTACGGAATCTCTCATCAAACGGTGCCTCAAACTGGCATACTTCTTTCGTCAAACGGGTAAATGATCTTCCATCCAAACGGGCTGCAATATACATATCCGGAAGAATATACTGATCCAGCGACTCCTCATAAATCCGCATTTGCTTGTCAAAATCATCAAATTTCATGCTGCCCCTCCTTACTTTCTATTATTCCTCCCATTTTAACACCTTAAATGCGCCTTCAACAATATACACATAATATAACTCGTCAAACCCTTCAGAGTATTCCGGTATTTCTAGTCTGCGGTGTGTAGCGGCGATCGCCTGCTCCGGTACTTTTGCCTTCCCGATTCTTACCTCATTACGTTCCACACTTTCCTGAATCGATGATCGAAAATAATATCCTTTGATATAATAATCATGTTCCTTAGCCGCAAGAATATATTTTTCCCGGTCTTCTCTGGTTGGATTTGTATTATCCACTACGAATGATCGTCCCTGTTCCAAACAATCTATAAGCAATAAATGTTCCTTATTTCTTGTGTGCAGCGTATCCAGATTAATATGCTCATGATCAGCATAAAACGTCTGATAAAATGTTGTTTTTCCACTTGCCTGTATCCCAATAAAAATAATTGCTTCTTGTTCACGATCCATCTGTATTGTCTCTTTTCGTAGATTCTATTTTCAAATCAAAGCCTATTTCAAATTCTTCTTTCTTCCACGTGTTCATGGTTGCTTATTCTCTACGCATATATCCCCGCGCCATCCGGCTCTTATTATATCAAAGAAGCGCCACCCTCGGCGATGCATAGTATTGATATCCATGTTCAGCACAGTAAACACGAATCTCCTCCACAACATCCGGATCTTTGGTATATTCCAGCAGATACACTTCAATTCCGGCACGGAAGACATGATCAAGATAATCCATATAGTATTCGCGATTCTCTGCATCCGTTTCTTTGAAAATATCCTTTTCATAATCCTGAATACCGGAGAAAACACTTTCTTGATTCACGCTATCGATCAGATTCCCCTTGTTCTCCTTGATCAGTCGGCTTACAAATACATCCGCGCCGTTGATCATCAGCTTCATATCATATCCACGCAGACCTTGCAGAATTGTTACCAATCCCTGATATATCTCTTCCTTCGGATAATAATAATACACATCTGCATTATCCAAAAACAGACCGTCATATCCTCGTTCGTTAAAATCCCCGGCCAATACATTAACGATGTAGTCCTGCCAGCCAGTGTCCGATACATCTACCCAGTATTCATCCGGCCAGTTCTCATATCCCCCCAACGCAAGATCCCGGAACTGTTCATAATAATTCCGATATATCTCCAAAGATCCAATATCAAGATACGCATACACAATATGACCATCCTCATGAAGCTTGCTCACAATCTCCCTGCTGATTCCCTGTCCATCCACGGCAATCATGTGATATGTCTCACTTCTTTTAATAATATCTTCCTCTTCAACTCCTAAAAACACACCATATTCCTGAGCAAATGTTCTGACTTCCTGTTCCGTGGTGGTGGTTTCTGTCGTATTTTCTGTTATATATTCCGATGTCTGTACCTGCGTATCATCTGGCTGTGTTGCCTTCTTACCGCATCCTGCTAATACAGCACCAACCAATACAAACAGCACACAGTAAGTCATTATCCTCTTCGTCTTCCTCATATGTCTTTTCATAGCGGATATCCTCCATCTGATCTACATTTCCCGATCACTTATTAACTATCAATCCCCGCTTCTCCACGTATGCAAATCATGATGTTTCCAATCCCCGTTTCTCATTATCTGGTATTACTGGTATTATTTCAATGCAAATCTTTATCCAATTCCGTATCTTCTCCAGAAGTCCGATTTTCTTTCACCGGTTCGTGTCCCACTGCCGGAGCTTCCGGCATTCCGTTCTGCTTCCATATCATATAAGAAAGCAGCGCAACAAGGACTGCCATTACCAGAACGATCACTTCCAAAAGGACAGCTGGAACCCCATATCCATTGATGACCACAGTTGCCGCATCCACAAAGAAATGCAGGAAGACCGCCAGAGGGAATAACGCATTTTTACCCTTGGTCACCGCGATCCATACCAGCACAGACAGGGATATATGAAGCAGCACTGCCGGAAATCGCTCAAATGCTCCCAGCAGGAAGGTATACGGCTTCGTTTCCACCAATGTCTGAAATGTCTGACGAACGGTCTCCTGCTGTTCGGCAGGCACCGTGGCAAGCAATAATTCCGTCTGTTTCGTATTGATCAGAAATGCATACGTCAGATTATTGATCATTGTGATACCAAGAATATATAATGCTTCAAAGCCGCCATGCCCCGCTCCGTACATCAGGGAATTATAAGAATTGTCATAATTTTTCTTCATCAGAAGCTTCATAGACAGAAACCGTCCGGTTTCCTCAAAAACACCCGCCGCAAGACCACCATATAAGCCATACAGCCAGATATTGCCCTGAATCGTCTTACCGGCCGGGGATAAGAGGATTGCCGCATGCATGAGCTGTTCCAAGATCATGGCAAATACAAACCAGACCGCACAGCCAATGAAAAATACCTTCATGGACGTATGATATTTCCGCTTGAAGAAGGTTGCCAGGATTACCGGGATCAAGACCGCGATAATCAAATCAATGATTATCATTATGATAGATGTTGTTGTTACCATTCTTCCTTCCTCCTATGAATAATTGCTGATTTCTTTGGAATCCTTCGTATAAATTTTGGATTAGCCAATACTATTTAGCAATCTGACAGCACTTTCTTATGATAATTCTTCTTTCCGCACTTCGGACAGCACATTTTTCTGGAACGACCGATGTGCGGTGCCATCAGCGCATGCATATAGTTTGGCTTGTAGCGATAGCCGCAGTCCGCGCACTCATAATAGCCTGCCTGCTGTTCGATCAGGACACGGATAAATCCAAAGAGAATTACCGCTACACAATTAATCGTAATTAACGCAATCCCTATCCATTGATTGTCCGGCGTATTCGTGGATACAAGAAAGCCCCCAACCAGCATCTGTGACATGCAGATTCCAATCACTAAGATTCCCATGAGTGTCTCAATCCGCAGAAGCAGCTTCGTCTTCTCCTCATTCTGCTGCTTCAAACTTATAATCAATTCTTCTGATACCTTAACAGATTCTTCCATAGCCACTCGCTCTCCTTTCAATAATTCATTCACATTGATCGAAAGAAGTTCACAGAGTTCCAGCATAATAGAGGAATCCGGCAAAGATCTGCCATTCTCCCATTTTGACACCGCCCGGTCTGTAATTCCTAATTTCTCCGCCAGTGCCGCCTGTGTCAGATTCTGCTCTTTTCTACATGCCGCAATGAATTTGCCAATCTTTTCCTGATCCATACTCCATTCCTCCTGTGCCTCTCAGATATCCGAACCGCCCTATTCCATATGTCACCGAAGACCACTATATACAAATCTCCTCTCACATAGAATGCTGCTCGTTCACATCCCGTGTTCTTCCTTCGATATGATCATACACATTCCAGAAGATCATGAACACGAACCGGTGGTTGAGTTGCCGAAAAATGGCTGAAAACAAGGCACTCTACCTGTGGTTGACCTTCTCCTTATACTCCGCGATTACATCCTGAATGGTCGTATAATCCCTCTGAAATAATTCTTCACACATCTGTCTTCGCAGAACTTCCTCCGCAATCCGATCCGGTATCCGCTCCACAATCTTGTCCAGAACGAAGTCCTTGCACTTCGCCTTATACTTTGGCATCTGATTCAACTCCTGAATATGCGCAAGCTC
>CACZRT010000238.1 GCA_902783585.1 uncultured Lachnospiraceae bacterium
ATGTAATTCCGGAATCTCGGAGATCCACGAAGGCATATCCATCTCAGCATCGGAAACCGGTTCATTTTTCCCGAATAATGCTCTGTCGTTTCCTGCTGTTTGATCTGTCTCCGCAAGCTTGTCCTTCGGGAGATATCTCTTCAACATAAGCTCCAGACGTTTTCCGTCTATCGGTTTAGACAGATAATCTGCAAAGCCTGCCTCCAGATACATTTCCCGCGCCCCCGACACCGCATTAGCCGTAAGCGCTATACATACAGGAATCGAATCCGTTATATTACGTATATGTTCTAAGGTCTCAATCCCATCCATATCCGGCATCATGTGGTCAATAAAGACAACATCGTATGTATGATCCCGGATCATTTGTAATGCTTCTTTTCCCGATAGAGCAGTATCAATGCGGATTTCCGTACGCTTCAGGAGGTTCTTCATAACCGTCAGATTCACTTCCGTATCATCCACCACAAGAATCCTTGCAGCCGGCGCCCGGAAGAGTTCGTGATATTCCTCCCGCTTCTTGTTTGCCACCGCATATCTTGCAGAGAAATCCCCGATCGGCTCCCATTTCACAACCCGCTGTCTGATCACAAAGGAGAATTCGGAGCCCTTTCCGTATACGCTCTGAACCTCCAGCCGGCTGTCCATCAGGGCGAGGAGCTGCTTCACAATGCTCATGCCGAGACCGGTTCCTTCAATCGAACGATTCCGCTTTTCATCAATTCTGGCAAATGGTGAGAACAGTCTGTCCAGATCTTCTTCCTTCATTCCGATCCCGGTATCGGCAACCGTAACCTTAAGTAAGATCTCCTTCTCCGCCGTTTGTTCATGAGCGATCGAGAAACGGACTTCTCCTTCTTCGGTATATTTCACGGCATTGGTAAGAAGATTCAAGATGATCTGTTTGATCCGTATCTCATCTCCATAAAGAAGGTGCGGAATACTGCCATCCACATCAACCTTAAGCTCTAAATGCTTCTTCTCTGCCCGTTCGCGTATCATGTTCACAAGATCACCTATCACAGAGGAAAGCTCATATTCTGTCGGCAGGATTTCCATCCTTCCTTCTTCAATCTTCGATACATCAAGAATATCATTGATCAAGGACAACAAGGTATGCCCTGCCTGATCAATATCGGACGCATAGGACAGGATTTCTTGATCATCAGCCTCCCGCAGGATCATTTCATTCATACCGAGAACCGCATTGATCGGAGTCCGGATCTCATGGGACATGCCGGCAAGAAATGCCGACTTCGCTTTACTGGCGCGCTGTGCATCCCGGGCATAATCCATTAAATCGCCACTCATTGCCTGAAGAAAATTCAAAATGCGTTCCGATAGCGGGATAATCCCCTCCTGACGTTCCGGAATCAGTTCACCGCTTATATCTCCTGCCGCAAGCTCCTGCTTATCCCCTTCCCGCATTCCAACGGCAACCAATGCGCTGTTTAAGAATTCTCCCCGGCCATGATGATAATAGATCTCTCCTGCGGCGCTGCAATGAAGGGTATCCGGTGCAAAACGACGGAAGCATTCTAATTCCAGATTGGAATCCTTACGGAGCATAATGGAACGGTTCCCACATATGAATAATTCCACAGCCTGAGGCGCAAAATCATACAGATCAAGACTTCGTTTCTCCGTATTGTACAGCAGATCATTGCGCACCGTATAAGAAAAACGCACCTTTTCCTCCGGACGGATCGATCCGATGAATAATACTTCTCCATCTTCGGAAATGGAAGCCGGCGTTCTGCCGATCAACAATCCATCCCGTTCGATCACCAATGGGAACTGACAGCTGTTGATAGTGAGATAATTATCAAAACCGATTCCCAGATACTTATTGTAGACGGTTTCCGGAGTCATATCATCGATCATGGAAACTGCCGTGTCTCCGATCGTCACTTCATGTTCGGACGGAATGATAGACATCGACTTACCGATCGGTTTCCAGCCAAATATATACTCTGCATCAATATGCAGTTCTTCCCCGCTGTAGAGCAGGATGATCACGCCGCGCAAATAGGAACGCTCATCGTCAAAGATAAATGGTTCAAGGGCACGCTCAGATATATAATACACATCTGCCATCGTACCAAAAAACGGAATCTCCTCGAAGCCGTATGTCAGACGTTCAAGCATGGAAGAGATATGGACAGAAAGACCGGCAACCGTTACGCATACACCTTTCAGCTGCTGCTCGGTTTTCATTTCGCTGCGGATCTGTTCCACTATATCATGAACCCCGGAATCCGGAAACTCATACCGAAGTAAACGTACATGGGAAGTTTCGAAAAAGAAGAATCCCAGTCGAAGTACCGGTCTCTCATCAAAGATAAAGGATTCAACATCTGACTCGGGCGGTTCGGCCATAAACACCGTCATACCGGTGACAACAAGCTCCGGAAAAGCCTCCCGGATCGGGTGGATCATCACTGTCATTTCCTCATAGGAAAAGCCAAATATAAATACCTGAAGCAAACCTTCCTTGGCTGACACTGCCTCCGGAATCTTCTGAAGCTGATGTACCACTTCAGAAGCTTCCCGGGCAGAAGCAATCTCATATGTCTTCTGTATCATGAATGTAACACTCCTTTATTACCATCTATATCTTACCGGTCAATCAATCCTCTTCCCATATACATCGCAAAAATGTCGGATATGCTTTTCGATATCCTCCAGAACCTCTTTCTCATACTGAGGCTGTCTGTCAGCCTTGGCGATCAGCAGAACTGCCGGCGCAGAAAGCTCCATCGCAAGCATTGCAGGATCATCCTCTACAATCAATCCTTGATCCATCATGCCTTCCATAATCTTCGTATACATCCTCTGAATCCCATGCAGCTGATGTCTCGTCGTGATCTCAGCAAGCCGTTCACTGCGGAATTGTTCCTGCACAAGAAAGATCCGGATCTTCCTTATCATCGGATCGGACACTGTAAAAGAAACCCTTTTCATAGTCATCTGAATGAAATCTTCCATATCATCGGGAATTCTTCCGATATGCTCTTCCGATCCAAAATAATCATCGTATCGGGTTTCTGCCGTGTCAATCAGCGCATTTAATATATCTTCCTTACTCTTAAAATGCTTATAAAGAGACGGTCCTTTGATACCAACACGTTCTGCGATCGCATCCACACCTGTTCCGTCATACCCATTCTCCGCAAATAACGTTAACGCCTCTTCCAGTATTCTTTCCTTTGTTGACATGACACCCTCCGATCATATACTAACGATTGCCAAATACGATATTATATATCTTATAACTTCCGTCTTCCTTTCTGACACCAATATCCATAGTCTCCAAAGCACCATAATTATCATACAAGCTGCAGTAGTAATCAGTAATCTTTTCTTCATTGTTTTTCCCTCACTTTGGAATAGTATCAGAATCAATAGGATTCCACTTTTTGTTATTAACATGACACCGTCCGGCACACACGAACGGCCACTAGCAATAGTATAGCTACTAATCGTTAGCCAGTCAAGGTGATCTATATTAAAA
>CACZRT010000239.1 GCA_902783585.1 uncultured Lachnospiraceae bacterium
ATCTCGCCGGAAGTCCTCTGAAAAATTCCAGTATTCTGTCCATGGTAATCTCCAAATCACAACGATCCGATCGTTAGCTAGGATCGCCGTTTTATCATTCATCTTACAGCTGCATCTGCATAAGCTCCTTATAAGCATCCAAGATCTTATTCGTCACTCTGACAGTATACTGCAGGGCAATATTTGCCTTTCGCTGGGCGAGTGCAAGATCATGGGTATTGCTTGAATATCCCATTGCAAAATTAAGCTCTGCAACCTCTGCATGCTTCTGCAGCTGATCTGCTTCCGAATACATATTAATCGCTGAATCCAGAAGCGATTGAAATGCCGACGTATTATCAGTATCTACCTTCACATTCCGTATAGAGGAATTCGGTATCCCGATACTATCTGTAAGGGGTGCTAATGAAGTAACATCCATATTCTTTCACCTGTTTCTCTATGATTCCTATTTTTCTAATAAACCGATTCCTTTCATCGCCATACTCTTAGCGGCATTAAATGCAGTTGCATTTGCCTCATAAGCACGGCTTGCATCAATTAAGTTCGTCATCTCGGTAATGGTATCCACATTCGGATAATAGACATAGCCGTTCTCGTCGGCATCCGGATGAGACGGGTCATATACCATCTTAGGATCCGATGGATCTTCTACCACTTGTGTCACCCGTACCCCGCTTGGATTATAGACATTCAAACTATTATACAAGGTCTCGCCGAAATTTAACGAGCTCTTCTCGGCAAACACGACCTGTCTACGTCGATAGATATTACCATTTTCATCACGAGTGGTATTAATATTTGCAATGTTCTCTGATATGACATCCATTCGGAATCTCTGTGCCGTCATACCGGTTGCACTGACATTCATGCCATCAAATATTCCCATATGTACCTCCATTCATTCAAATATCATAATCACTACTATGATAATACCGTCTTATATCGTGAAAATTCCTGCTCCATAAGATCGACAAGTGCATTATACCGGATCTGGTTTTCAGCAAGATACGCTTCCTCCTGATCGATATCTACATTATTACCATCTAATCTATAGGATAATGAAGTATGGTCTGTATATACAAAACTGTCCAATTCGTGAAGATTCGCATCCAGCTCCGCCATTTTTTTATTAAGAGAACCTGCCGCACCATTCAGCTGTGCCTGAAGGATCGTTTCAAACGATACATCCTTCCGCTTATAATTCGGCGTGCTGACATTGGCTATATTATTTGCCAGAATATCATTTCTGGTATATGCAGCATCCGCCGCCCGATCCAGCACATCAATGTAACTGTAAATGTTGGTATTGATCATAGTATGCTCCTTCCTGATTTTCCCAAAAAAAGTGACAAAAGGATTCATGAGTCAACCCACAAATCCTTTTGCTATATGATTGGAAATCCGTTTCCATACTCTTTATGTTGCATCTATTTATCCTTCATATTCTTTATTTCGTCAAAAACCACGTCATTGATAACCCTTATGTAGGTACCTTTCATTCCGGACGATCTGGATTCTATGACGCCGGCACTTTCAAACTTACGAAGGGCATTCACGATAACGGAACGGGTAATGCCGACCCGGTCAGCGATCTTGCTGGCAACCAGGATCCCCTCATTGCCGTTCAACTCCTCGAATATATAGGTGATCGCCTCTAATTCCGAAAATGACAGGGTGTTGATCGCAGACTTCACAATGGCTACCTTCCGGTCATTCTCAGCATTCTCTTCATTCACGGAACGCATCATTTCAAGGCTCACTACCGTCGTTCCATATTCTCCGAGTATAATATCATCAATCTCATAGACCTCATTCTGCTTATACATGAAGACCGTTCCCAGCCGTTCTCCTGCAATATCGATCGGTGTGATCATTGCCTGATATTTCTCGATATCCGGTATCTCAAAGCCCAGAGTTGCCAGATTCACATTCTCTTTGGTAGACAAGATCCCCAAGAGCCGTTCATTCAGCATCTCATCGATATGACCGCCGATCTCGTCAACGATCAGTTCATGCAGACTGTCAATATCCTCGCGGTTCTTAATACCAAGAACCTTACCCTTCTTACTGATCACAAGCACATCTGACCGCATGATATCGGACAGGACTTCGCAAATATCGTTAAATACAACCTTATGAGAATTATTATTGTGCAAAAGCTTATTAATTTTCCGCGTCTTGTCCAACAACTGAACGCTCATAGACTCCTCCTGCTATATCGAGAACCGTTTTTTGCACGATGATTCTATTTTCTCTGATAGTTTTCATGTCAAATCATGTCAAACAACGTTGAATTATGCGAAATTACGCAAAAAATATACCAAATTTAGATAAATTGTATCACAATAGCACAAAAATAACAACAAAAAAAACAATTTGGGAAACAACCTTATTTTTCCTTTTGATTCACTACATTTCCGCATTCTTCATTCACGCAGACCAGCTTATTTCCCTTCTCAACCATAACACCGCCGCATTTCGGACACTTCTGTTCCACCGGTTTCTGCCATACCATGAAATCACAATTCGGATTGTCTTCACAGCCATAATACCGTCTGCCCTTCTTCGTCTTCCGAATGACGATATCCTTGCCGCACTTCGGACAGGCCACGCCGATCTTCTCCAGATACGGCTTGGTATTGCGACACTCCGGAAATCCCGGACAGGCAAGGAACTTGCCGTGCGGACCATACTTGATCACCATATTGCGCCCACACCGGTCACAGATCACATCGCTGACCTCATCCGCAATCTGAACATGCTCCAGATCCTTCTCCGCACTCTTAACAGCCACGTTAAGATCCGGATAGAAGTTCTCAATAATCGTCTTCCACTGGATCGTACCTTCCTCTACACCATCCAATAAGGACTCCATATTCGCTGTAAAGTCAACATCCACTATTTCCGGGAACGCCTTCACCATCATCTGGTTCACGGCCTCCCCCAACTCAGTAACATAGAGATTCTTCTGTTCCTTAACAATATAACGACGATTCATAATGGTAGTGATCGTTGGCGCATAGGTACTCGGACGTCCGATTCCGAGCTCCTCCATGGTCTTAACCAACGAAGCCTCGGTATAATGTGCCGGCGGCTGGGTATAATGCTGCTTATCCTCCATATCTGCAAGTGCAAGCACATCGCCTGTTTTCAGTCCCTGCAGAGGAACAGCGACTTCCTTCTCCTCTTCCTCTGCCTTATAGACTGATAAATAGCCATCAAAATGAAGCTTAGAGGACGCAGACGAGAACTTCTCATCCTCAGCCTCAAGCTTTACGGACACCGTATCATAAACCGCATACGCCATCTGACTTGCCAGAAAACGGTTATAGATCAACTGATATAATCGGAACAGATCCCTTGGAAGATTATCCTTCACGATCACAGGTGTAATTGCTATATTCGTCGGCCGGATGGCTTCATGCGCATCCTGAATCCGTTTGCCCGAAGCAGACCGGGCCTTCTCCGAATTCACATACTGTTCTCCATAATGCTCTTCAATATAACTCTTGGCAGCTGCTACCGCCTCATCAGATACCCGGATCGAATCCGTTCTTAAATAGGTGATCAGACCGATCGTACCATAGCCCTTCACATCCACACCCTCATATAACTGCTGGGCAAGACGCATGGTCTTCGAGGTCGAGAAATTCAGCTTCTTGGATGCCTCCTGCTGCAGCGTACTGGTCGTGAACGGATTCGGCGACTTAGAGATCCTCTGTCCGTCCTTCACCTCTTTCACAACAAAATCCGCACCATTCAGCTTGTCAACCAAGGAATCTAACTGCTTCTTGGATGTAATCTCTTTGGTATATTTGGCAGGAATCTTCTTTGTCTGTCCCTTGGCCTTTAATGTTACATCCAGTGTCCAATACTCTTCCGGAATAAATGCGTCGATCTCGCTTTCACGATCACAGACTAGCCGAAGAGCAACCGACTGCACTCTTCCGGCACTTAAGCCTCTCTTGATCTTCGTCCAAAGGATCGGACTGATACTGTATCCCACAAGGCGGTCCAATACTCGTCTTGCCTGCTGGGCATCGACCAGATTCATATCGATCTCTCTGGCATCCTTCATGGAATTCTTGACAGCATTCTTCGTAATTTCGTTGAATGTGATCCGCTTGTAATTCTTATCCTCCAGCGAAAGAGCCTTGGTCAGGTGCCAGGATATCGCTTCTCCCTCACGGTCGGGGTCCGTTGCAAGATACACTTTATCCGCTTTCTTAACGGCCTTGCGAAGTGACGCAAGCAGATCCCCCTTTCCACGGATGGTAATATATTTCACTTCAAAATCATGATCTACATCGATTCCCATCTGACTCTTAGGCAGATCCCGGACATGCCCGTTGGATGCGATCACTTCATAATTGGTTCCGAGGAATTTCTTAATCGTCTTCGCTTTCGCAGGAGACTCTACGATTACAAGATTCTTAGCCATGAGAATATGGTTCTCCCTTCCAATGCTTAATGCTTATCTTATCAAGAGCTCATAGTTCGGTTATAGAAAGCCTTATGTGATCTCTGTTCATGCGAATTAGTATAGCCTGTAATAAAACTGATGGGGATCCTGCTTGATAACCCCCTTGACCTCTAATTCAGAAAGAATGGATATCGTCTCCCAGACGGGCAGATCAAGAGCTGCAATAATGTCATCCAGGAACTGCGGTTCCAAACGCAACACACTATACACCTTTTTTTCTTTTGGTGCAAGACCTAAAGACAAATTCACCTTCATCGCCTCGTGCTTCATATCCTGCAGTCTGATACTGTCAAAGAATTCCTCCAGAATATCCTCTGTATCAACAATACAAGCAGCCCCCTGTCGGATCAGATAATTACATCCTTCACTTAAGTCATCACATGGTCTTCCCGGAACGGCTCCCACCGCCTTTCCCTGTTCTAAGGCATAATCCACCGTGATCAGGGACCCGCTCTTCTTTCGGGCTTCCACCACCAACACATAATCCGCCAGCATGCTGATCAACCGGTTTCTTCTGGGAAACAAATGAGAAAGCGGCTTTAATTCCGGGGGATACTCCGACAGAATCCCACCCCTGTCTGCCATATCCCGGTATAGCCTGTAATTCTCTCTTGGATATATTGTATGTATGCCGGAGCCCAATATACCTAATGTATATCCATTTCCATCCAGGCAGCCCTGATGCGCAGCTCCGTCGATCCCGCTTGCCAGACCGCTGATGACCATACATCCATTCATGGCAAGCTCCTTTGCAAAGCGATAGGCCAGCTCCCGGCCATAGGTTGTGCAATTTCTCGCGCCGACAATGGCGACTCTCGGGGACGCCTTCGTTTCATCACCGGCATATTCCCCCGGAAGCCTCCCTTCGATATAGATTCCATACGGATAATCCGGTAATTGAAGCAATTCCTTCGGATAATCCGGCGAGGTACAAGGAATAAAACGTTCATGAAGCTGTACACTTCTTTGATCCGACATCTGCAGCGCTTCGGTATTCTCCATACAATCCTCTCTACTCCACCGGACATAGTTCTCCCAATACTGATATACAGCCGGGTCCTGCTTGATCCGTATGATCGTATTGGCCGTCCGCTTGGGCAGCGTACTATAATCCGAGGCCTGATAGAAGGCTTTGGCTCCGCCATAATGCTGTACGATCTCATGCAGGTTGATCGGTGTCAGTGACCATAGACAGGTCAGAAAATAAAAGTAGAATTCCTCCTCCATCACCGATTCCTCCTTCTCGTTCCATACGAATGATCCTGTGGCGGGACAGCATACGGATCCTTATGCTGATCATAGATCCTATAAGCCGCAGCCTCAGACAGGTGCCGGATTTCAATATGATCCGAATGATCCATATCGGCGATCGTCCGGGCAAGCTTTAACAGTCGATGATAGCCTCTGGCTGACAGATCATGCGTCTCGAAAATTGACTGCATATAATCCTTGGATTCCCGGTCTAAGCAGCAATATTTACGAATCCCATCCATATCAAGCTGCGAATTAAAGAGATAACCATATGCCTGATACCGCTGCTTCTGCAACTTATGAAGGGCAACGATCCGTTTTCGGATCGACAAGGAATCCTCCTCCTTCTGTTCCCCCAGAATATCCGCATATCCGACCGGCTGGATCCGGAGCATCAGATCCATACGATCTAAGATTGCCCGGCTGATCCTACCCTGATAATTCCGGATCTGTTGAAACGAACAATTACACCGCTTCCGATCCGGATAGCAGCCGCAAGGACAGGGATTCATGGCCGCAACCAGCATCACATCCGCAGGGAATTCATAGGATGCCTGCAGCCGGTTCACTACAACACGCCCATCCTCTAAGGGTTGTCTTAACACCTCTATTACATTTTTATTGAACTCCGGAAGCTCATCTAGAAATAAGACGCCGTGATGTGCCAGTGTGATCTCACCCGGCACCGGGAATACGCCTCCGCCGATCAGGGAGGTAGGAGTGATCGTATGATGAGGGGCCCGAAATGGACGGTTCTTAAGTAATCCGTCGGTGCTGTCAAATAAACCGCGAATACTGTAGATCTTCGTGATCTCCATACTTTCCTCAAGGGTAAGTTCCGGAAGAATCCCTGTTAGACACTTGGCCGCCATTGTCTTACCCGCTCCCGGAGGTCCCGTCATCAATAGATTATGCATGCCGGAAGCAGCAATCTCCATCGCCCTTCGTACAAGTGGCTGCCCTTTGAAGTCCTTAAAATCCACCTCCGGCAGCGGATCATCCGCTGTTTTCCGAAAATGCTCCGGATCAGATTCCAGAATAACAACATGTTCGGATTCCGCAAGCTGCTCCATATCATAATCAGATAAACCTTCCACTAAGCAAGAGGTATTCTCTTCTAAAACGTTCTCTTCGGTTAGCACCTCCCTGATATTTTTATTAAGAAGCTTCACTAATTCGCAAAGAGAATCCACACCGATCACATGGATATCTGGAATCAAGGCTGCCTCCTTCGCATTCTCCCTTGAGACAACCACCATCCGGCAGCCATGCTTCACTGCCTCATCCACGATGGCCAGCACCCCATTCATTGGCAGAATTGCCCCATTTAAGCCAAGCTCACCCAAGAACAGGATATCTCTCGTATACGTTTCCGGAATATAGCCCATGGAAATCAGCATTGCGACTGCAATAGGAAGATCAAAGCCTGCCCCATTCTTACGAATATCTGCAGGCGACAGATTAATGACCACCCGTTTGGGTGGAAGCTCGTACCCCGAATTCCGGATAGCAGTCCGGATCCGTTCGGAAGACTCCCGTACCTCTCCCGATAAATAACCGACCATATGGAATCCGGGCAGTCCGTCGGACAGGTCAGCCTCTACCTGTATCAGAACACCCTGAATACCAAAAATGGTTCCACTCATTACACAACTATACATATAGGTCCTTTCCCGCTCAGAGTCGACCTTATAGTACCAATGTAATGCGCGAAACCACATTTGTCAATATGATAATTAAAATATTATTTGTCCAGGATCTTCTTCAATTCATCCATAAAGGTATTCACATCCTTGAATTCGCGGTATACGGAAGCGAATCGTACATAAGCAACCGGATCTAATTCCTTGATCTCGTCCATAACGATCTCACCAATGGTAGAGCTGTCGATCTCCTTCTCCTCCAGATTGAAGATCTTCGTCTCGATCCGATCCAGACATAGCTCGATCTGATCTGCCGATACCGGACGCTTGTGACAGGACTTTAAGATTCCGGACATGATCTTATCCCGGTCATAAGGCTCTCGAACGTCATCCTTCTTGATTACGATCAGCGGGATCGTCTCTACCTTCTCATAAGTTGTGAACCGGCGTCCACAAGCATCGCACTCTCTCCTTCGGCGAATAGAATTATTCTCACTTGCCGGTCTCGAATCAATAACTCTCGTATTGTCTTCTCCACAAAATGGGCACTTCATCTTTTAGGTTCCTCCATTTCTAATCCTGCGGCTCTGGATACTCCATACTAACAATCCGTCTTACGACTACTACAGATAAATCCTTTCAGGA
This sequence comes from uncultured Lachnospiraceae bacterium, assembly GCA_902783585.1. Taxonomy (GTDB): domain Bacteria; phylum Bacillota; class Clostridia; order Lachnospirales; family Lachnospiraceae; genus CAG-632. The sequence continues at coordinate 8,026 of CACZRT010000239.1, forward strand.
CATCTCCGAATTCCGTGTATTAATCCAACGAGCAATTCTTGCGGCTCTCTAATGCCTCCACCAGATCGATATCCACCAGAATGATATCCGGTCCGATCCTTACGATATGGCAGAATCGTATCACATATTCCGTGCTCGGACAGAACATTCCAAGAATCTTACCCGGCCCCGGCACAATGATCGCTTCCACCTTGCCGGTGCAGGAATCAAAGATCACATCGGATACAAAGCCTAACCGCTTACAATCCTTGGAATTGATCACTTCTCTCTGGTGTAATTCCGAAAATCGCATAGATCTTATATCTCCTAGGTTCTATTATTACTAGGATATGCCCATTTTGTCAAATGTTTCGTGAAGAATCAGTGAAGTACTGTCCGGTCCACCATACTTCCGTCTATCGCATTCACCGTCATAACCGTCTTACCCTGCCGTCCTGTTTTAAAGTCCCAGACCGGGATCAGTGTATACTCGCCCTCCTTATATGGAGACTGGATCAGTGCGTAATTCAGCTCTATAACACCAATTCGAATGGTACTACCGCTTCGTTCGTCACGTTTTTCTGCCGAAGAATACTTGGCTTTCAGCCCCGACTCTGCCATAGTCAGCATTTCATCAAAGGACATTAGCATCACATTCTCTGCCTGCTTGTCCACAGCCTCCATCGGATTGATGATCGTAATACCATATACACCATAATTGTTCACGATCACGCGAATCAACTCCCGCTTTCCAATGTGTTCAATGATATCCTTGTCCGAGTTATATAATAGAAAGCTATTCATCAGATTTTCACTTCCGCTTCCATATTCGGAGAAACAACTCAGCATTTCATCATCTGATAATTGATCATATATAAAATTCCCTGACTGATAACCATCATAAGGTGCAAAAAGAACATCAGACATTCCCTGATAAGACCGAAGGCAATAGAACACATATCCCACTCTTCCAATGGTGTTCTGAGTACGGATTTCCTTTGCAATCTGATTACGAACCGTATATATCTCGAAATCATGAAATCCCAATGAAGACAGAGTATCCATACATAACTGTTCCGCCTCTTTTAGTGAATAACTGCAATCATTATCCTTTGTGGCAACCGGCTGGGAATATAGATTATAATTATTGTAATACACAGATCCCGGCGCGTAATTCTCAAAATAATTCTTCTCGGAATCAAACATATTATAAATGATCACAGAAGAGGTTCCATCCTTACCCACCACGAATTCATACTGATCTCCATTCTTTGTTCCGATGGTATCACTGATTTCATATTCATAGTAAACATAATTCTTAAAATCATCAATATCCTTTACCACACGTCCTTCTGCCGATTCATAGGAATAATCTGCAGGTGTACTGAAAATTGCGTCCATCCTATCCATAGATTGATAGTACATCTCCTGCTGCTCTTCAATTGCTTTTTTGTAATAGTCCAAAGCTTCTGCTTTCGTTACACTGTATGGTTCACCGGTTTCCGGATCATATTCTTCCCAATATTCCTCATCCATTCCTCTCCCATCATTTAATATCTGATCATATCCTCCCTTGAAATCTTCAATCGCATACAGCATCTCCATCGGCTTTTGCAGCTCCTCGTTCGGATTGATCTTATATGCCTCGCCGTCAAATAAGACCTCTCCCATTTCCCGAATCCGCTCTGACGACAGATCCATATCCCGCATGGTATAAATGGGAATCTGTGTTGTATCCGGTACGATCACTGCCGCATCAAGCTTAAGATCAACATTGTCATTTAATGCCACCTTCTCCAATTCAATACTCTCCGGTGCCTGAACAATATCCCGTATACATTCTCCGGTAATCTCCGCCTCGTGATCGGCAACCAGACTGCCTTGCCCTTCTTTATTAACAATGATATCCGTTGTCGGTGTCTCACGGCAGCCTGTAAAAGATATAGCAAGCATCGAAGCAATCCATAGATATGATACGCATGTCTTCTTCATCATTTTCTATCCTTCTTTTCTTTAATCTCTGCGAAATTCAATTTGAATCTCTAATCGTGATCATATCAGATAAATGCATCAAAAAAGCATAAAAAATGCATCGGAATTGCATCGTTTAAGTCTTATCAAAAAAATCCGGAACCAACTTTGGGTATCCGGATTCTTTATCTATGATTTCTAATATAGCGCCGCCCTCTCAAATATCGTTCCGTCTATCGCATTCACAGTCGCATATATAGTTCCATCCGGACCGGTGCGGAAATCCCATACCGGTATGAGCGAATACTCGTCCGGATTATCCGGGGACTGCATATAGGCATAGTTTAATTGAATCGACTTGATCTGCAGGGAGAATCGGGAGGAATAACTGCCCCTGTCACCGTATTTGGTTTCCATATAGGTAATTCCCTGATTGAGTGCCTGTTCAAAGTCGATCAATTCCACATGCTCCGCCAACAGCTCCTTTTCCTGCATCGGATTGATGATCACAAGCTTAACCACTCCATCATCCATGACGTCGGCGCAGACCATTTCCTTATATCGGTTTATGGTGCCGATACCGGAATACTCCGCCATCCACTGCTCACATTCTAATAGGGGCTGAATCAGATTCTGAGTGTAATAATTCGTATTCATAAAATCTGTATAGATTCCCTCATTTTGTGAAAGTCTATCCAGGCATTCGCTCATCCCATCGATTCCCCGGAACAGAATGAATCCATATCCATTCACCATCCACTTCGAACCTTCCGTATCCATGCGACTGTCATAAGTCTTTATATTCAAGTCCTGCACATAACGCACCTCAAACCCATCATAGCCAAGCTCACTTAAGTAATCCTTCACTAAGCCCTCGGCTTCTTCTTCCGAATAGATACACTTATTCTTATTGCTGTATCCGCTGTGGTACGTATACATAATGTTCGTATCCGACAAAGTACTTCCGTTTTTCAACTCTTGGTTAGGATCTATGGAATAATATAACACCGTATTATCGCCTTCATCATCTAACTTCAGATCGCAGGTAAGTCCGTTCCGTTTCCCCTGCATACCAATGCTCTGATAGGTATATTCCTGTGTTTCGACGACGTCTTCATAGGCAAGCTCACCCGCTCCGATCCTTGCCCATGTATCGTTATCAATTCCATAGGTTAGATCTATTTTCCCGGATAATTCCTGATACGTATAATCAATATCCGTACTCTCCTTTTGTCCGCTCATCGCCGCAAGCTTTTCTTCGAAATAGCGTTTACTCTCCATACATTCATCATATAATTCCTGATTTCCTTCGATCAGCTCTCCGGTCTCCTCATCCCAAATCGGCTCATCAATATCCGAGATCACCATAGTATCCAATTCATGCTGAATGTGTTCTATCACCTGATAGAGATATTCTTCACTATACTCAGAATCAACCGGATTCCAGCTCTTAACCTCACCTTCCGTAAATACCGTATCCGCAAGCGGTTTTAACTCTGCTTCCATATAGTGTCTGGTTGTATAGGAATAGACCGGAATTGTCGTCTTCTCCGGTACGACTACATTCGCATCAATCTTGATCGTCGTATATTCATTTCCCGGCTTCCCTTCCGCTTCTACATGCTCAGGTGCATGACACTGCTCCCGGATCGACACACCATTATCCATCTGTTCATGATCAGAAATCAGGCTTTCCCGTCCCTCCTTATTCGTAACATAATCCGTCTTCGGTGTTTCCCTGCATGCAGTACATGCAGAGATCAGACATAGACTCAATAGAAGTGCTGCTCTCTTTCGTCTCATTCATATGCCTCCTTATACATCTTACACCCTGTGCTTTCTGATATAGAAAGCCACCACAATGACCAGAATATCAATCATCACCAACAGGACAACGATACTCACCCACCACTGCGAGTTATATTTGACCGTCTTGAGCTCGGGCTCCTGCTCTGCCTTCTCCCGCTCAGGCATGGTAATCTCGGTGCTGATCTTCATTTCCTGTGTATAGACCTCACCCGACTCATCCTCATAGGTAATAATGATCTTGCCGGATACCGGTCCGTATTTGTCCGCCTTCGGATCCCCCAATAGTCCATACTGCCGGTTCGATGCCACAGGACTTAACGTAGCAGTAATCGAGCTTTCCGGCAGAATATTCCCATAATAATAGGTCCCACTGTCTAAGAACCCCCGGCATTCCAGCTTACAATACACATTATAGATCGTAGACTTACCGGTATTGAACAGATTCATGTTGATATCCGCGATCGTTCCTGATTCCACCTTCTGAGGTGCTATCGGGTTATCTGCATGAAATCCAAGCGGCTTGCTGATATTTAAATTGATCGTCTCAGAGCTTGCGTAGCTCATCGCCTTCTCATCCTCATATTCCATCATAATACTGATCTTCTGATTATAATTCATGATATCCTTCGGAACATGAAACCGGACGATCAAAGTGGTTCCGCCGCCGGCTCTTATGCCTGCCACATATTTGCTGTTGTTGGAATCATACGGGATCAGCTCCCCGCTTGTGCATTCATAGCTGATCTTCATATTATACAGGGCGACATCCGTGCTGGTATTTTTAAGACCTATTGTAATTGCCACGTCCTTTCCCGGCTCCACCACCTCCGGATCAGTAGCAACCGAGCTGACGATCATTTTCGGAGCATGCTGCGGAGGCTCCTCTTCCGTAGTGGGCTCTTCGGGAATCGGCGTCTCCGGTATTACTGCCTCTGTGGTTATCGGTGCTTCTGTTGTCGTTGGTGTCTCGATAGTTGTCTGCGCCTCGGTAGTTGTCGGTGCCTCTGTCGTCGTTGGTGCCTCGGTTGTCGTCGTTGGTGCCTCGGTTGTCGTTGGTGCCTCGGCTGCTGACGGAACATCCTCAGCCGCCTTAACCACAGAAACAGAGCAAAGCACAAGCATAAGTGTCATTCCAAGGCATATTCCCCATCTGATCATCTGTATATATCCTCTACTCTTCCTCATCATGATATACCTCCCGAAGAATCCCGGCATCCATTTCACATACCGTATCGCATAACAGACGAATATCCTCTCCATTATGGCTGACCAACAGGATCGTCTTGTTCAGTTCCTTCAGATCCTGAATGATCTTGCGAATATCCTCTACTCCGTATTTATCCAGACCGTTAAATGGTTCATCTAAGATCAACAGATCCGGATCCTCCATAATTGCCTGGGCAATCCCCAGTCGCTGCCGCATTCCCAGCGAATACTTACTGACCGGCTTCTTTAAGGCCGGATCCAAGCCAACACGCTCAATGGTACGTATAATCTCCTCTCTCCCAATCTTCCCCTTTAAGGAGGCCAGAATCTGAAGGTTCCGGAATCCGGTCTTGGTTGGCAGGAATCCCGGCGACTCAATGATGATTCCGATATCATCCGGAAAATCCACATCCTTCCCGATTTCTTTCCCATGTACCAATACCCGTCCGGTAGTCGGCTTCATGAAGCCGCAGATACACTTCAGCATAACCGTCTTGCCGGACCCGTTGTTTCCGATGATCCCATGTACCTTTCCCCGTTCGAACGCATGGCTGACATGCTTTAATACCTGTTCTTCACCAAAGACCTTCACCACATCGTCCACGATCACGGCATACTCCTTGGTGGCATCCAGATTCAACTTCGTCTGCGGAATATCCACATTCCGAGCTGCCTTCCTGCTCTCTTCCGATTCCACGGCATCCGGATCATCCTCTTCCTTCTGATATTCGTTTGCCACAGTTTCCATATCCTCCTGCTCCTCCGCAAGCACCTTCTCCCACTCCGGCGGCTCATTCATCTCCTCCACCTTATGAAACAGCTTATTCTTCATATCCTGTAAACCCATAATCATTCCTCCGGCTATGCGTTTTTACACACATCTTTTTCTATCATCCATTTAATTCTTCTTTTTCAATCAATACGTTTCAGTACACAAATCGTCACTTTTAATAGAACAATCAATCCTAATTCAATCCAATTCCGTCCCAACAAAATAGAAATTATATCTACGAATGGATATATATAACAAAATGACCAATACCACCGCGATCACACCGAAAAACACAAAGGACTGCCACAGCCTTGGCAGCGAATCATATCCAAAATTATGGCAGTGAAAGGTTGCCTGCCGGATCGGCGACAGCCAGCCGCATACCAGCTGTGCGATATTCTGCTGCTGCACTGTCAGATGAAAGATTGAAGTGATCCAGGAAGGATTTAACAAGATTCCGAACAAATGAAGTCCCGCAACACTGACCACCGCCACAAGCTGTCCCTTCCACATATTGACGATGAACATCACAAGAACAGACATTAATGTGTATCCCAGCATAAGACCGGCGATCATTGCCGCGCATTTATACGGACGTGACATTTCCATAGCATGAATCACCGCCGGAACCGCGAGTACCTCACCGGCATTCGTATAACCAAGCTTTGCCGCCGTATCACTCCAGACATTCCCCGGATAGGCCAATTCGGAGCACAGAAGCGCCGTTACCGTAAATACAAATACCAGATACAGGATCGTTGCACTGATCACATACAACAGCTGTCCGGTCAGCCACTGCTTTCGGTTGATCCGGATCAGATAATACGGCACAGAACCATCCAGCAGCGGCATGTCCGCAAATAACAGGATCAGGATCAGAGATGATAACATGATCGATTGTCCGTCCTCGAAGCTCCAGATGAACGGCTCCAACGCCATCAGGATCGTATCCTTCTCATGCGCGAAGTTCATGATCTTCTCCGTCAGCAGAAAGCAAAGAACCGCCGCCAGCAGAAATGATACCAGAATCCGCTTATTCCCTCTCCAATGGCTGTAATTGATCCGACATACCAATAATGCGCCTTTCACAACAAGCACTCCCTTCCTATAAGCTCCTATCCTGTATATACAACACTCTCTCCATTCATTATGCCTCCGCGTAAAGCAGCAGCAGGATCCTTCAAATGGCCTCCAGCCGTTTACTCATCAAGACCGTATTCAACAAGCTTAGCACCACAAGACATTCCAGCAGGAACAGGATCACACCCAGGTTGCCGCCCTCCCAATAGCCGGTCTGACTAAACCATTCTCTTGGATTAAAGATATAGATTTTTTTGAAAAAGCGTGTTATCAGAATAATAATCATGTAACTGACCAGGAATGCCGCGCCATACGCCATATATCGATTCCGATAAAGTATCGCGAACAGATTACCAAGAGCGGCCCAGGTCGCGCCGATCAGAAAAACCAGTATCGACCATTGCAGAAGTGCCAAGAACATATTGCTATGCGCCGCCTGCTCTGCTGTCACTCCATATATAGATCCATCTGCCAGACGGATTGCCCCTTTCACAAACGCAAAGCGGATATCTGCCACATCCTCAACCAGCAATGCGGTATCTATATCCTTCTCCATCGGAGCATACACCGCCCAATTAAGAATTGCCGTCAGAATCAGGCCGATCCATACTGATAACCCGCCGGACAAGGCTCCGACAATGATCTTAGTCACTACATAATTTCTGCGTCCGTACCGTGGAACTGCAAATTTGTAGAAGCCGCTCTTCATTTCCTCCAGATAAGTACCTCCGAATCCAAGTGTCGCCAGTACCGGAAGCGCGAAGGAAAACGCCTCGCTCCGAAGCCCCCGATACAGAAGCTGCCAGTGATAGCCATAGCTTAAGCCCTCCTTCTGCACAAGCTCCATATCTACATGTAAGCCGGTAAAGCAGCCGGCAAATAAAGCAATCATTGTTCCAACGATTGCCAGTACAAAGCCAAACGATGTCAATGCCCGCTCCAAATCTGTCTCAAATGCCCTCATCTTCCTTCTCCTTATCTCTCCAAGACTCTTTAAATGCTATTCTTTTATCAATATAAAAAAGTATGTATGTTACTTCTTATCTTACATGCATACTCTATCAGACAAATGCATCATAATTGCATAAGAATTGCATCAAAAATGCATCATCTGCAATTAATAAACTGGCATTATTTGAATACCATTACAAAAGAATCATTTAAAATAAAAAGGACTTGTCTATAAAGACAAGTACCTATCCGCTATATATTTCATTCTTTCTTATGAAGTGGTACAATTTGCAGGGTATATCCCATGGGAACTAAGACCTTCAACAGACTATCAATCTGCGGAGAGTGAGCTGCTTTCTCCATTCTTGCTATCACAGGCTGCTTAATATTACATTTCTTAGCCAGCTCAGCCTGAGATAGTCCTTGTTCTTCACGAATCGATACCATATTATCAATCAACTGATGCTCCAAAAGGATCAATTGTTCATCGTCAGCCTTAATAATAAAGTCCTTATCTGATTTATTATCCATACTATAACTCCAATTTTATAATTTAATCGTATTCATCTTGTAAATCGTGTATAAATTCTTCTAATAAAACAATATCATCATGTATGGTATATACAAATTTATATCTATGTTTCGCTAAATGAATATATTTTTGGTTATTTGTATTATGATAATCCGGCATACTATATGCACATGTTTCTAGTGCATTTTGGGCTGCCTTTATGTCTTCTGTTAGATTTTTAACAGCCTGTTTATTTCCAAATTTGAGACTAATATAACGCTTTGCCGCTCTAATCTGTGAATCAACTATATCACTTGATACAATTTTATACACTTTCATCTGACATCAATTCATCTATGTATTCATCAGTAAATTCATGTACGTTCCCTTCCTTTAACTGCTGTAAAGCAATTCTATGATTATCTTCGAGTTCTTCATGTGTATATGGTTCTTCATATGATTTAATAAATTCTTCGTCTGTCATTCTACTATAATCACGCATAGATGATTTCCCCTTTCCTGATACAATGCGTTGTTTCCTTCTCATTATACCATTCTTTTTATTGTTTTCAACTTTTCCATTTTCAAAATAAAGTAAATGATCCATTAATCTACTCCTACTTTTAAATACGTTCTATGATTAACATTATTTATTCAAAGATAAAATAGCAAATTTGCTATCACTTGTCAATAACAAATTTGCTATCATTTATTATTATTCTATTGATCCAGTTTCACCGTAAACGGTACGATCTTAAAATAATACTCTGTAGAATACCACTCGGTTTCAAAGATATATTTATCATTATCTACGATATTCCGTGCTTCCTCTCTGGCCTCCTCGTAATCTGCCACCTCATGATCTGATACGATCAGGTATTTCATATTATTCGGGCTTTCCTCCACAGTAGAAGGATCTTCGGTCTGCCAATATGCAGCAGTAAACAGATCATAACCCGGCGTATACATTCCAACCTTAGTAATTGTCCTGCCGTTTAATTGTAGCAGCCGGTCTCTGTCTACACTCTCCTTCTCATCCAATGCATCATCCAGATAATAGCCGATCAGGGAAACGGGAAGCTGATTCAAATCGTCCTGAATGGAACCGATAAATGTTCCGGGAACCGTATATGCCCCTGCACTTCCGGTGGATGCTGCGGCAGAAGGATCCGCCTCTCCCTGTATGCCGCCTGCCAGGATCAGACCGCTGGTGTCATCGATCAACAGGGTATGCGTCAGACTTCCGTCATAGTAATCAAACTGCACCAGCCATACATAACAGGAATAGGCATCAAAGATAGAATCAGAAAACTGATATAACCGTACCCGCGGACGATACCAGCTGCTATATTCACTGATCACCGGCTCCGGATATATTCCTGCCTCGTACATAAGCCTCATACCTTCCTCGGATTTCTCGATCACACTTTGGAAATCCTGATAGCAGTAGCCGGAATACTGAAGATCTCCACTCTGCACAGACACAAAGTCCTGCCTGATATCCTCACTTAAGTTCTCTATGGACTGCACCTCCTGTAAGGATACCTCCTGATAGCGGCTGTCCCATTCTCCGCTGATCAGCTTCATCCGCTCGTACAGAGTCATCTGGGTTGCCGTACTATGTCCATGGTAGTAATTATAAGCAGGAGTCTGGATCACTTCATTCTTACGCTTATCCGCTTGAATAGATACGATCTCCCCCGGGAGCAGAATGCAGCTTACAGCGATCAGAATACCGATTCCGCAGAAGATCCATTCCTTCGTTCTTCGTCTCATGGTATCTCCTCCTGTTTGGCTTCCTCTGTCCCAAAAAGTGTATGATCAGCCATCGGCAGTAATATGATCATGGTCGTCCCCTGATGCAGAACACTCTCCACAAGAAAATATCCATGATGCGCTTCCACGATCTTGCGCGTAGTCGCCAGCCCGATTCCCGCCCCGCCCTGCTTTCTGGCTCTGGATTTATCTACCATGTAAAATGCTTCACAGATCTTATCTACTTCCTCCTTCGGAATTCCGCAGCCATGATCGATCACACGTATTTCATAATATAACGCGGAAGCAACGTTATGCATATCCTTCACCTTCTGTAACTCATCCTGATCAAGAATCCTTCCGACAATCTCAAGTGTACTCCCTTCTTCAGAAGCTTTCCTGGCATTATCGATCAGATTGATAAGAACTGTACTCAGAAGATCCCTATCCCCATAGAGAGCTGCCGGTTCCATATCACAGGACAGCTTCATTTGATTCCGGCTAAGGATCGGGACCGCCATTTCCTCAATCTCATTCTGAAAGGCTGAGGTATAGATCAGCGTCTTATCGATCTCCTTCCGGTCCAGTGCGATCAGATCAAATAGCTTTAAGGACATTCCCTCTAACCGCTTACCCTCATGAAAGATATAGTTTGCTGTCAGGAACCGCTGTTCCTCCTCCATCTCTTTGGAGCGGAGCATATCTGAATAACCAATGATCGCAGTCATTGGCGTCTTGATCTCATGGGTAAAGCTCGCCACAAAGTCCTCCTGCTGTCTTGCCTGATCCTTCAAATCCTTCACATGCTTCTCCACCGCATCTGCCATCCGATCAAACTTATCTGCCAACTCTCCGATCTCATCATTACTGTGCACCTCGGTCCGTACAGAATAGTCCCCGGACGCAATGACAGCGGCAGTCTGATTCAGCTGTTCGATCGGTTTGGTCAGCCACGTGGTCATCAGCAGGATCACAGCACTGCACAAGATCAGGGCAACCAGCATTAATATCCGAAAATACCGGATCTGCCGGTCATTTTCAATATATATATCTGAGATATCTTTCTGATTTAAGACATATAAGGTACTGTCTCGAACCTGAAGAATACTGGCTATCGTCAGAAGCTTCCCGGAATCCCGATCCTCGATCAGATAATTGCCGGTTCCTTTTTCCAGATAATCCAGGATCTGCGGAGAATATTCGAATGAATCCGAATTGCTGTAGATAATATTCTGCTGACCGCTCAGCAGACAAAAGGAAGCTCCGGTTCCCTCCATGGTCTCCCCAATGGATTCTCCTACCGAAGCAAGCTGTTCCATATTTTCAAAGCTGTCATTCACCAGAAGCTTCACGATCTCCGCCTGAACGGAGGCAACGATCATCTGATTCTCGTCCATGCCGCTTTCCACCTGCATATCCATAGATACAGAAAAGCTGTTGCGCAGAAGCAGATAACCGATCACGCCAAGCGTAACCGCCATCAGTATAATGTTCGTTAATAATACCTTAACCTTAAAACTCATGCCTACCTATTCCTTTGATCATTTGTCGGATGCCGGAACCTCCAAACGATATCCGCAGCCATAGATCGTCTTTAACGAATGTTCGAGATTCAGCTTCCTCCGAAGTCTCTGCACATGCAGATCCAGCGTCCGGCTGTCTCCGTTATACGGACTCTCCCACACAGTTTCATAGATCCGGTCACGAAACAGGGTAATATTCTGATTATGAGCAAGTAAGATCAGAATATCCATCTCCTTCGGCGTTAATTCTACCTCTGTCCCGTTCCGGGTCACAACGCGGTTCTCCGTATCAACACAGATATCCAGAAATGTGATCTGATGCTCATTCAGCTTATGATATCTTCGAAGAACAACCTTAACCCGGGCCAGCAGCTCCACGATCTCAAAGGGCTTGACAATATAATCCTCTGCGCCCAGCTCCAATCCCTTCACCCGGTCGCCAATTCCGGCCTTCGCGGTAATAAATATGACCGGAATCTCCATTGGCTTGATATACTCTAAGATCTCGTATCCGTCTACCTCCGGAAGCATAATATCCAGCAAGGCCAGATCAAAGGTCTGTTCCTCTAATAGATCGCAGGCTGTCAAACCGTCGTAGGCACAGGTACAGGAATATCCGGCATCCGTGAGGTTCATTTTGATCAAATCCGAGATTGCACGCTCATCTTCAACAATTAAGATCTTTATCATAGTTTTAAGTCCTTTGTAATATACGAATATTTGTCATTGTCTTCTGCATAAGCGACGAGCACCTCAAAACCTTCGGTTTTTCGGTGGACGTTGCACTCTAATGTCCACGATCACATGGCAACCGGCATGTAAACATGCGTTGCCAATGATCGTGTCCGCTCTCGTCGCTTATACGCACATTTTATACTAAAAATGCATCATAATTGCATCTATCTTCCGGGGAAATTCTAATTCACACATTTTTCATAATAATTATACCACAGACTGCGGATAATATGATACACTATACAAGGCAGTTCATAGTGCCGGCATATGACATGTACCAGAATAACGAGGAAGCATCATGAGTGATTTCAATAATAATCAGAAAAATAACCAGAATATTGATCAAAACAGATCAAATTCATCCCAAAGGTCTAAGTCTCAAGGACAGTCTCAGGCAAGAAAGATAAAACCGCAGGACCTATATCCACCTAAAAATCCGCCTAAGAAAAAGCTTGCAGATGAAGAGCGTTCCTATCACCCCGATGAGGACAACCTTGCCTCCCAAAAGCGCAAGCTCGCAGAGGAACGCCTGGTCTCCGATACGGAAGATGGAGGCAGGAAGGATAAAAAGAAACCATCGGTGGTCTCAGAAGATAATCTGGATCTTCGGACGATGTCCCACAAGGAACGAAGGAAGTATAACCATCAGAAGGAAAAGGAGAAATTGTCAGAGCTTACCTTCTGGCGCAAGGTGCAGTACATTCTCATGTATTACAGTGGTAAATTCTTGGCGGTTGTTGCAGGGATCGGAGCGGTTGCACTGATCGCCTACCGGATCTATGTTGCTGCCTGTCCGGTAGCACTCGATATAATTATCGTCAATGACTTTACCAATGGATCGTTCGAACCGGTCGTAACAGAGCTGTACAGCAGCTACTATGAGATTCCGGAACGTGCCAGATTCTATGTAGATACCAATTACGAGCTTCATCCGAATACTACATTCACCACTGCGGATATGACATATTATAACAAGATGTATTCGGTTATGACAGGCAATACCACCCAGGTTGTCATATGCGAATCGGATGTCGTAGACTATTATGCTATCGATGGATTTGCCATGGAATTAAAGCATGCGCTTCCGGAGGACTTATTTGATTATTTTAAGGATCGGATGTACGAGACAGATGGTCCGGTTGAGGATGCAGACTACTATGCCATTGATCTGACCGGCACAAAGTTCGCATCCATGATCGAGACCTCATTGGAGCGTCCGATGTTCTGTATGCCATCCTCCCTAAATGATGAGAATCGGCAGATTGCATTTAATTTCCTCCGCATGATCATGCTGATCGAGGAAGAGCAAGAGGTCAGGTGATGATCTTCACCGGACACTTCTCCTTGCAGGTGCCGCAGTTCGTACATTTCTCATAATCAATCTGTGCCAGATTATTCGTTACTTCAATGGCACCCTCCGGACAATTCCGCATACAAAGACCGCAGCCGATACAACCGACCTGACAGCCCTTCTTCACCTCCGGTCCCTTGTTGTTTGAATTACATTCTACCCGATGTTCAGAGGAATATGGAACCAGCTCGATCAGGTGCTTCGGACATGCGGCAATACATTTTCCGCAAGCCTTGCATTTCTCGGCATCTACCTTTGCCACACCATCTACGATCTCGATCGCGTCAAATGGACAGGCATTCTTACAATCTCCGAAACCGGTACAGCCAAAGGTACAAGCCTTACCGCTCCCGCCCGGATTGTTCTGTGCGAGCACGCAGCTCCTCGGACCGACATAATCAAAATGGCTCACCGTCTTATCACAGGTTCCGGCACATTTCACAAAGGCGATCTTCTTCTCTCCGTTTCCGGCATCGGTTCCCATGATTCCTGCAATGACTGCCGCAACAGCGTCTCCGCCGACCGGACAGCCACTGACCGGAGCCTCTCCCTTCGCGATTGCCGCAGCCAGACCATCACAGCCCGGATATCCACAGCCGCCACAGTTATTTCCCGGAAGTGCTTCCCGGACCGCCACCTCTTTTTCATCGACCTCAACCTTGAATTTCTCGCCGGCAATACTAAGCAGTACCGCAATGATCACGCCTGTAAGTCCTACCACCAGTGTGGCGATCAGTATTCCCATAACCGTTCCTGACATACCCACACCTCCTTACAGCCTTATGAGCCCGGAAAAGCCCATAAACGCGATTGCCATCAGTCCCGCCGTAAGCAGCACGATCGGTGTACCCTGAAATGGAAGCGGAATATCATTATCCTCTGTCTTCTCCCGAATTCCGGCAAGAATGACAATGGCGATGGTAAATCCAACTGCCGTTCCCACGCCGTTCACGACACTTTCCAGAAAATTGTAATTATCGGTTACGTTATTCAGCGCAACTCCAAGCACCGCACAATTAGTTGTAATTAACGGCAGATACACGCCCAAGGTCTTATGCAGCGATGGAATCACCTTCTTTAAGAACATTTCCACAAACTGTACCAGGGCTGCAATAACAAGAATGAAAACAATCGTCTGCAGATACTCAATATTAAGCGGTATCAAAATAAATTGATAGATCAGATTCGCCACCGCCGATGAGATTGCAATAACAAAAATAACCGCTACTCCCATACCGCCGGCCGACTTCATATTCTTAGAAACCCCAAGGAACGGACAGAGACCTAAGAACTGACTCAGAACCACATTATTCACCAGTGCCGCACTGATCGCGATCAATATGATCTTCGTTGCATCACTCATCTGTACGCACCTCCTGTTCCTCGTTCTTCTCTTCTACCTTCTTCTCCGGTTTCTTGACCGCCGTCTGTCCGATCACACCCTCCGGAGCTTCAAAATCAATGAATCGTCCGCCACAGGAAGCATTTGAACAATGCAGGCAATCCTCCGTCCGGCACAGCTTGGCTTCCGTACCCTCTGCCTTCGCCTTCCGGAGCCTTCCGGCATTCAGTACTGCGATCAGGAATGCAAGCACGATAAATGCGCCCGGTGCCAATACAAAGATACCGATCGGCTTATAATACGGAATCGTAACACCGAAGATGGTACCGGCGCCTAAGATCTCCCGGACAATACCGATCGAGGTCAGACCCACCGTGAATCCAAGTCCCATTCCCAATCCGTCAAAGACTGAAGGAAGCACCTTATTCTTAGATGCATAAGCCTCCGCACGGCCTAAGATGATACAATTCACAACAATCAGCTTGATATAGCTACCAAGGCTTTCTGATAAGCCCGGCAGATACGCCTGCAATAAGAAATCCACAATAGTCACAAAGGAGGCAACAATGACAATATAGGCCGGAATCCGGACTCTGTTCGGGATCACATTCCGAAGGGCCGCGATCATCAGATTGCTCATAATCAGGATAACCGTTGTAGATAAGCCCATGCCGATTCCATTGATCGCCGATGTGGTGACCGCAAGTGTCGGACACATACCCAGGATCTGGACAAATGTAGGATTCTCGGTCACAAGACCATTCTTAATACGTTCAACCGCTTGATTCATCTTGTGACACCCCCATTCTCCTCTGTCGTCTCGCTGCCAACCCCAAGATACTGTGCTGCTTTCAGTCCCGCATTGACCGCATTCGTTACAGCATTGGTGGTAATGGTCGCACCGGACAAGGCATCGATCTCATAGCTTTCCGATGCGCCGGATTTGGTATAGACAAACTGCTCTACCTTCTTTCCGGAAAATTGTGTATAGAAGGACGGTTTCTTCGCCTCCATACCAAGACCCGTTGTTTCCTCTAAGGTTAAGAAGGAGATTCCGTTTAAGGTACCATCCATCTGAACACCCATAGCGATCTGTAAGGAACCGCCATACGCTTCATTTGACGTTACCACAAAAACATATCCTAATTGCTCGCCGGAAGCATTCGAAGCAAGATAGGCAGCATCAATGGTCTGCTTCGGGTAACCGGCATCTGCGAGGACATTTGCCATGATTTCCGCACCTGCCACATCTTCATCCAGTGCAGTGAAGGCAGCACCTTCAAACACCTCCTGAAACGCATTATCCTCCTTCACCTTCTTGGCATAGGCGATCGGATTCTTCGTCAGTTCATAGACGCCTCCGAGCAGCAGGCCTGCGATCAGCGTAATCGCAAATAATATTAAGGAATCCTTGATCATCTGCTTATTCATGTTTAACTGCCCCCTTTCCAAATGAGCGAGGCATGGTAAAACGCTCTATGATTGGGACTAACAGGTTGGCGATGATAATGGAATAAGACACACCCTCTGCAGAGGTTGTCGGATTCCACGGACTCCGAAGCACAAAGGTCAATATTCCAATCAGCGCTCCGTAGATCAGCCGTCCCACCGGTGTGATCGGCGAGGTCACATAATCCGTCGCCATGAAGACTGCGCCAAGCATCAATCCACCGCCGCAGAGATGCGCCGCCAGATACATGAGGTCAAAGCCTCTCCCACTGGCAAGTGCATAGATCAGAATACATATTGAAAATGTTCCGAGATAGGCTGCCGGTATCCGAATATCGATTACACGCTTGATCAGCAGATAGGCAGCACCGATCAGGATTGCAGCCGTGGATGTCTCACCAATGGTTCCCGCGGTACTCCCTAAGAACATCTGAAGGACATTCACCGGCTCTCCTGCCTTCATCAAAGCAAGAGGCGTTGCAGTAGTAACTGCATCGTATGTAAAATGAGTCATAGTCTGCGCGAAGGACAAGAGCAGGAAGCATCTTGCACCTAATGCCGGATTCATAAAGTTCTGTCCGATTCCGCCGAATAACTGCTTCACGATAATGATCGCAAATATGGAGCCAAGCACCGCCTGCCACCATGGAAGCGTCGGCGGAAGATTCAAAGCAAGAAGCAAACCGGTTACTACCGCGCTGAAATCCCCAACCGTGATCCGTCTCTTTGTGATCAGTTCGAAGATCCATTCGGACGCTGCGCAGCAGGCAATACAGATCAGGATCCGTATAAATGCTGGTAGTCCGAAGTTATAGACGCCCATGATGGAAGCGGGAAGCAATCCGATGATCACATCCAACATGATTCCCGCGGTACTATCCTCACTCCGTACATGCGGAGAGGAGGATATTTTCCTGATAAGCTTCTCATTCTCTTTCTTATTCTCATTCAGAGCGGAAGAAGATTGTTCTTTTCCTGTATCCATCTTCTCCACCTCCTATTTCTTACGGCTTGCCAGAACTGCTTTTCTGGTTGCCGATATCGTCTGTGTCAGATGCCGCTTGGCCGGGCATACATAAGAGCAGCACCCGCACTCACAGCACTCCATACCATCATTTGCAACAAATTCGTCGATCTTCCCCCGTTCTGCAAGATCGGCAAGCTTAGCCGGAACCACACGTCCCGGACATACGGATACGCAGCGTCCGCAGCGAATACAGTTCCCCGGCTCACAGGCTGCTACCTCATCCTCCTGCATACACAGAATCGCAGAGGATCCCTTTACTAACGGAATATCCGTGGTAAAAATTGCTTTCCCCATCATCGGACCACCGGCTATGATCTTGGCCGGTTCCCCGTTCTTATAGCCTCCTGCTTCCTCGATCAGCTCCTGAAAGCTGGTTCCAAGCCGGACACGATAATTCTGCGGATTCACGATCGCATCACCCGTCACCGTTACAATTCTTGTAAATAACGGAATTCCTTCCACTACGGCATCATAGATTGCAACCATAGTATCGATATTATGTACGATACAGCCTGCATCGGCCGGCAGCATGGAGGAATTGATATATCGCCCGGTATTTGCATAGATCAGTTGGCGTTCAGCGCCCTCCGGATATTTGGTTTTCATTTTGTTCACAGTGATATTGGTGTAAGAAGAAGCGGCTTTCTCCCGTAAGAGCTTAATCGCCTTCGGCTTATTGTCTTCGATCGCCACAATTCCCTTTGCCTGTGGGAACAGCTTAAGGACGATCGCTAATCCGCCTAACACCTTGTCCGGTTCCTCCATCATACGACGGTAATCGGACGTCAGATATGGCTCACATTCGGAACCATTCACGATAATATGATCAATACTGTCCGGATTCTTCGGAGACAGCTTCACATGTGTAGGGAACCCCGCGCCACCCATGCCGACGATTCCGGCATCCTGAATAGCCGCAAGGATCTCATCCCGGCTCATCTCATCAAGCGGTTTCACATGTTCTTTGAAATCGATCGTCTGATACTCTCCATCATTCTCTATAACAATGGACTCAACCTTCGTTCCACCGGCTGTCATTCTTGATTCGATACACTTGACCTTACCGGATACCGAAGAATGAATATGCGCGGATACAAAGCCGCCTGCCTCTGCGATCCGCTGTCCGACAAGCACCGA
This sequence comes from uncultured Lachnospiraceae bacterium, assembly GCA_902783585.1. Lineage (GTDB taxonomy): Bacteria > Bacillota > Clostridia > Lachnospirales > Lachnospiraceae > CAG-632. The sequence goes on from CACZRT010000239.1 coordinate 26,624, forward strand.
ATCCCCCTTCTTCACCAGCGGCTTCGCCGGTGCCCCTATATGCTGGGATAATGGAAATACCACATCTCCCTTTGGAAGATAATCAAGAATCGGCTTGTCTTCGGTAAGCTCCTTACCCTCATAGGGATGGATTCCACCCCTGAATGTCATACGCGCCATTATGAATACCTCGCTCTCTGATTGCTCATCAATTATCATTTTAATACATTTCAGGGGGTTATTCAATATGAGATTCGGTATTTTTCACAAGGAAAATGGGTGTTTTGGATTTTTTTTATAGAAATCTCACAATACAGACGGATAATCAGACCAGATTATCTGGAATATGCTTGATCAGAAGGGCTCCCAGCAGTCCGATCAGCGCACCGGAAATTGCCCCGGCAAGGATCAGAACCGGCAGATAATAGAACAGGACGCCATTCTCTACTATGATCACCGCCACGATCAGCTGTCCGAGATTATGCGCGATCCCTCCCACGATACTGACCGGGATCACTGAGAATTTCGAGGAAGCCTTCAGAAGCGACATGAGGAGGATACTTAAAAAAGCGCCCGCCAGACTATAGAGCAGCATCGAGAAATTACCGAACAGAATACCGGAAAGCAAGACACGAAGAAGCGCCACAACGGACGCTTCCTTATAGTTCATTCGATATAGCAGAAAGATAGACACAACATTTGCCAGCCCCAGCTTAATTCCGGAAACAGGTGGGACAACCGGAACTAAGGATTCTAACCATCCAAGCACCAGTGCCAACGCTATGCACATTCCCATTAAGGCTGTTTTCTTAGCCATATCTACACCTTATCCTTTTATTTCTGTCTATTACAGACACCTTCTCTGTAATAATTGCTATATTGAATCCCATTCTTTACATAATAGTTGCCAATCATATATACACTATGCTTTATTCTCCGTCGCCGGATTCTTTAGTTCAGGCGTATCATTCATTAAATTCGGGGATGGAACCGCTTCTGTATCATCTTTCTGTCCTTCCACTTCAGCACGCTCTTCACCTGCGCTCTCTCCATTCCGTACCGCATTCTTCTTGTGCCCATATAAGAGCTTCAAAATAATCGGAGTCAGTATAGAACTGGTAATAATCAGTAAGATCACGGAGGTAAAATATGCCTGATCCAGCATGCCGACGGTTAATCCTCTCTGTGCAACAATTAAGGCAACCTCTCCTCTTGTCATCATTCCGACACCGATCTTCAAACAGTCCTTTCCTCGAAATCCGGTCAGTCTTGCCATCGTACCGCAGCCGATGATCTTAGCGAGCATGCCCACCAATACAAATGCGACCGAGAACCAGATAATTGTCGGGTTTACAGAACTGATATTGGTCTGCAACCCGATACTGCAGAAGAACACCGGACCGAACAGCATATAGGAATTAATATCCATTTTCTCTTCAATATAATCGGAATCCGACAAAGAACAAAGAATGATACCGGCAACAAACGCGCCTGTAATATCTGCTACGCCAAAGAACCGCTCCGCAATATATGACATACTGAATGCAAGTGCCAGTCCCAAGATTGGGATACGTCTGGTATGCGGATAACGCTTATCCACGAATTTAAATACTTTATAGACAATATATCCAACTACGACGGCAAAAAGGAAGAATAGAATAGTATGCAGAACCACACTCCAGATCTTGGTTGTCGGATCCTTAAACCCAATTACCACTGTCAGCACCAGAATTCCGATCACATCGTCAATGATCGCCGCACTGACAATGGTCGTTCCGATGAATTCTGAAAGTTTCCCCAATTCCTTTAAGGTCTCCACCGTAATGCTCACAGAGGTTGCCGTCAGAATGGTTCCAATGAAAATTGCCTTATAGAATTGATCACTTCCAAAGGTATCAAAGCCGTAGAATACCATATACAGTACCGTTCCGCAGATCAACGGAACAAAGACTCCCGAGCAGGCGATCAGTGTCGCCTTGAGGCCGGATTTCTTAAGCTGTGTCAGATTCGTAGTAAGACCGGCAGAGAACATTAGCATAATAACGCCAATCTCGGCAATTCCGGAGATCAACTCCGATTCCGATACCCAGCCAAGCAGGGACGGTCCGATCAACAATCCTGCCACGATCTCTCCTGCCACCTGAGGCACCTTGATCTTACGGGCAAGCAGTCCGAACACCTTTGCAAATATTACTATAATCGCCAACTGTTTTAGCATTTCAACTGAATCCATGTTCCTTCATCCTCTCTAAATCACTTAATAATAATTATTATTTGCAGTCCCCTGCACATAAGCCATAGCCATTCGATATCCCGATTTCGAAATGATCTATTGAATCTCTATTACGAATTCATGTGGCAGACACACGATCGTCTCCCCTTTTTTACTGACCGGCGCATGATTCACACAATCCTGATGCGGACAATCCGCCTCCTTCACATAAGCAGCGCCATCTTTTACCACAAATATATTATATCCCTTAGAAGAATTAATAGGAAGCTCACAATCCGAATCAAGATTCTGCTCAAATATCACAGCTCCGTTTAACGAAAGAACCGCTTTGGTTCCCTTGTCATCTTTGAAAATGATCAGAACAACCACTGCTGCAGCAACAATGACCAATGTGATCGCACCGATCAGGATCCAGTTATTCTTATTTTTCATGTGTAATCACACTCCTCTCTCATCCATCTCACAAAGAGTATAGGACGGATCGGTCAGCTGAAAGGATTCCTGAATTCCATCCGTCACGTACACCTGCCGGTCCGTTGTTACAAAAATGGCATCTGCACCATATAATTCAAGCAGCACCATACTATCCTCCAGACCTGATACAAAGCATGCCGTGGATAATCCATCACTGCAGCTTCCATCCTCGCATACGATCGTGACCGACATCAGACCGCTATCAGCCGGATATCCGGTCGCCGGATCGAAGATATGATGATACCGGATACCATTCTCCTCAAAATATTGCTCATAATCTCCGGAAGTAGATACCACATGCGTGCCTTTCAGGGATAATACGCCCAGCATATCGCTCATGCTTCCTCTCGGATTCCGGATTCCCACCTGCCATGGACGGCCTCCCTGCTTATGACCATACGTCAGGATCGTCCCTCCGATAGATACAACAGCGCCTTTTACATTCCTGCTATCCAGCAGCTGTTTTACCCGATCCGCTGCAATCCCTTTGCCAAGGGCGCCCAGATCGATCGACATTCCTGTGGAATCGGTATATAATCGGTCGGAAGAATCCTTAAATCCCAGCTTGGTATATCCGATATGTGAGATCCTGTCTTGAATCTCGGTATCCTGCGGGATCTTAGGGGAATCGGTCTCAATCCCCCATAGATCAATAATCGGATGAATCGTAATGTCCAAGGCTCCCTCTGAATCCTCGCACAGCTTCAGACTCTTCTGCAGAACTTCATACATGGGATCAGAAACCGACACCTCAGTCTTGTTTTTTAATGTCTCATTCATAACTGCAAGTTCAGAGGATGGTATCCTCCATGACAGCTCTTCGGTATCCAGTTTTTCCACCAAATCCACAACCTGACCGGCTGTCTCGTCTGCATCCTTTCCATATATCTGTACTGTCAGAACAGTCCCCATTGTCAGATCTGTAACAGTCGCATTCTGCACAGACCTTCGGTACAGGATCAGAAACAGGCAGAGTGCTGCTGCAAGAATTCCGATCAGCAGCGCTTTCATTTTATACTCATTCATCCGCTTCATATAATCACAAAGTCATACCTGCCGCAGACAAACGCTTGCGACAGGTATTGATATCCTTAAGCACGTTTTACAAAAAACTCATCATACCAGAGCAGGAACATGAATACTGTCCAGATCTTTCGGCTGTTGTCATACTTCTCCGCCTTATGCTGATCCAACAGCTTCACCAGATAATCCGTATTGAAAAACAGTTCCGCTTCCTTACTGGTAAATGCTTCCCGTATCCGGTCATAATATTTATCTTCTCGCATCCATACCCGGATCGGTACAGGAAAGCCTAATTTCTTCTTATCCGCCACTTTATCCGGAAGCACCTCGTGTGCCGTCTGTCGGAAGGCCCGCTTGGTCACTTCCCCTTCCACCTTATATTGTCTCGGAATCCGGGATGCTACCGCAAACACTTCCTTATCCAGGAACGGAACCCGCACCTCCAGTGAATTCGCCATACTCATCTTATCTGCCTTTAAGAGAATATCATGCACCATCCAGACATTGATATCCAGATACTGCATTTGGGTCACGGTATCCTTTCCCTTCACCCTTGCCCAATATGGCCTGGTAACCTCTAACGGATCCACTCCATTTCGTTCCTTTAAAAGCTTATTCTTCTCTTTCTCATCAAAGATAAATGCGTTGCCCACATAACGTTCCTGCAGCGTCTTCGAATGACGGACCAGGAAGTTAAAGCCCCACTTCTTCGGGAATACGCCGGCTATTTTACCGATCAGTCGCCGTATAGGAAATGGAATCACGTCATATGCCTTATTTTCCAATGGTTCACGATATATGTTATAGCCGCCGAACAGCTCATCGGAGCCTTCACCGGACATTGCAACCTTGACATGCTTTGCGGTTTCATTTCCCAGGAAATACAGAGCGATCGCCGATGCATCTGCAAGCGGCTGATCCATATAATACTGGATCATGGATAGTTTATCCCAATACTCCTCCGGCGTGATCACGCGGCTGATATTCTGTACCTCGATAATATCCGATAATTCCTTTGCATAGGAGATCTCATTATACTTCTTCTGCTTAAATCCAACCGTAAAGGTCTTGTCCACATTTGCCATGCAGGCAATATAGCTGGAATCTACGCCGCTGGACAAGAAGGAACCAACCTCAACATCCGAGATCTTATGTGCGGCAACCGAATCCTCCATCACGTTACGGATCTCTTCCGCCCAGTCCTCTAAGCTCTTCGTCTCATCTGGTTCTTCAAACCGCGGCTCCCAGTAACGCTTCGTGATCAATCTTCCATTCTCATAGATCAGATAATGCGCCGGCGGAAGACAAAGAACGCCCTTAAAAAAGGTCTCCTCTGCCGGAGAATACTGGTAAGTCAGATAATTCTCCAATACGTCATGATTCAACTCTTTCTCAAACTTCGGATGGCACAGGAACGCTTTAATCTCCGAGCCGAAGATCAGGCTGCCGTTCATATAAGTATAGTAAAGCGGCTTAATTCCGAAGAAATCTCTTGCCATAAATAACTTTTTGTTCGGAATATCCCAGATGACAAAGGCAAACATCCCACGCAGTTTAATGAGCATATCCGTACCATACTCTTCATAAGCATGCAGCAATACCTCGGTATCGGATTCGGTCTTGAAATGATATCCCTTGCCAAGTAATTCCTCTCGTAATATCTGATAATTATAGATCTCACCGTTAAACATAATGAGCATGGTTCCATCCTCATTATAGATCGGCTGATCTCCTGCATTCAGATCAATGATGGATAACCGCCGGAAGCCCAGCGCAATCTCATCATCCATATACGTACCATCGCTGTCCGGACCACGATGCACGATCGCGTCCTTCATCGCTTCGATCACTTCTGATTTATTCGGTAAATGATCCAAAAAACCTACAAATCCACACATATATGATTACCTCATTTGCTTCATATTCTTGCCAATACCATCACCGGTTATAAGCGTATATACAGACAATCATTCATATCCCGTATCATTATGGACGGATTTCCAATTCTTGTCAAGCAGACATTATATTGCCAAAATGATAACACTATACTCCAGATTGGTAAGGCTAATCCGATTCTTCCGGTAACGGCTTATCCAGAAGACGATTGATGGAATCCTCGGCCGCATTGAAATAATACTTCCTGCGGTGTGAAATGATCACGTCATAGACCCTCTCCGGGTGCAGGTAGACTTCTTCTGCTTCCCATTCCTCAATTAGAATCAAGTCATTCTCATATCCAATATAATATACACCGTCTCTCCGTATCAGCTTTGGATTCTCATATCGAATCTCTGAATGAATCACTTGGGACTCCTGCTGTGGTATATCCGATTGACGGATGCTTTCAGTTACGTTTTCCTGATTCTCACTTGCATTCTGACGTCCAACTATCTTGAATTCCATATAATCTCCTAACTATACATGAAAAGCCGGGGATACCCCGACTTCTCAGCTTTAATTAAATAATACGACTTCTTCCTTCGGCTTGGACGCAGGAACTATCTTTTCCGCATAGATCACCGGCGCTTCGCCCTTGAATTCCTTGTAATATTCTTTCTTGATGGTTCCTGTTACTTCCACCCACTGACGATCCTTCAGCATGGCTGCCATATCACTAATGCATTTAAATCCAACAAAAGCAATATCCTCCACGCAGCAGGTCATAGCATGTCTGCCCGGAACAAATGCGGTCTTGCCATAATTCCGCGGCTTATAGACCATTCCCTTATAGTGTATCTTCTTTCCTTCATATTTATCCGGATTATCCGATGCATCAATATAGAATATACCAAAATCATCATCTTCAATCTCGATCACATCGGAATCTAAGCGATATGGCAGATCATCATCCGAATTCTCGAACTCCGTGCTTCCATCCTCTTTTTCAAAGATAATGGTCGCCATCCGGTTATTCGCCTTGATAATACGCCGATATTCTCCACGCTTGGTCTCTTCGGTACAGCGGTTAAATATAACCAGATTCGCCATATTTACCTGCTCCATCATCATGGCGCGCATATTATTCAGATAGCTTTCAAAGGTGGAAGCATCAATATTCGCAACGATCTGTACCACTGTCCAGCCGGCAGGCACCCGAAGATCAAAGAGGGATTGAAGCTTCCAGGTTCCATTATATTCGATCAGTACCAGTTCCGGCTTATACTCCTTCTGATACTTCATGAACAGCTCCGTTGTCATATCCTCTGCATCTTCGATCACTTCCAACATGATATTATGAGCAGCCAGCTCTGCCGCATCATATTCCTCCACGCCTTCCTCACAGACGATCAGCAGCGCCCGATCACCTTCATTGAAATTCTGCCCGATCAAGGTCTGTTTGATAAATGTTGTCTTCCCGCTCTCCAAGAATCCGGTGAACATATATACCGGTATTTCCTTTGCCATGGCTGTATCTCCTTCTGATAATTATACCAACTGGAACAACTGCTCCAGCTTATCTTCCTTCAGTTCACTTCCAATTACGCACAGTTTACCCGTGTAATCCGGTGAACCCTTACGAAGCTCATATTCCCCCGGAACCAAGTCAAAATAGATCCATTCGCCCTGGTCGTTCGGAACCATACCCTTGGCACGCAGGATCACACCATACTCCTGTGACTCCGATAATTCCTTCAGGATGCTTTCCATATCTGCATCGGTGTATTTGTGCGGAGTCTCCTTGCCCCAGCTGGTAAATACATCATCTGCATGATGGTGATGATGATGGTCATGATCATGGTGGTGATGCTCGTGCTCGTCATGGTCATGGTGATGGTGCTCGTGTTCATCCTCGTCATGGTCATGGTGATGATGGTGCTCGTGTTCATCCTCGTCATGGTCATGATGGTGATGATGCTCGTGTTCATGTTCATCCTCGTCATGGTCATGGTGATGATGCTCGTGTTCATCCTCGTCATGGTCATGATGATGCTCATGTTCATGATCATGGTCGTGATGACACTCCTCTCCCGGTGCATGATGATGTCCACAATCCGGACATACAAGTGCTTCTTCCATCAATTCCTGAACCAGAGAGTTTCCTTCGGTCATTGCCTTGACAATGATCTCACCGGTCAGATCATCCCAAGGTGTCGTGATGATCGCTGCCTTGGCATTATGTTCACGAAGCAACGCCACAACTGCCTCCAGCTTATCCTGTGCCAGCTTCTGGGTACGGCTAAGGATAATGGTACTTGCACTTTCAATCTGATTATTGAAGAATTCACCAAAGTTCTTCATATACATCTTTGCCTTAGAAGCATCAGCAACCGTAACAAAGCTGTCTAACTCTAACTGCTTCGTATCCTCTGCAACGCCCTGTACGGCCTTAATTACGTCAGAAAGCTTACCAACGCCGGATGGTTCAATAATGATCCGATCCGGTGCATACTGATCTAACACCTTCTTCAATGCTTCGCCAAAATCACCTACTAACGAGCAGCAGATACATCCGGAATTCATCTCGGTGATCTCTATGCCGGCATCCTTTAAGAAACCACCATCTATCCCGATCTCACCAAATTCATTCTCGATCAATACTAATTTTTCTCCCTGAAAGCTCTCAGCGATCAGCTTCTTAATTAATGTTGTCTTACCTGCTCCAAGAAATCCTGAAACAATGTCTACCTTAGTCATGTTCTACGCCTCCATTTAAATCTTGTTTGATTATTACTTTGTTATCTTGACCCAAACGTCTAATACACAGTATGGAATTGCATATCCTTCTGCTTATCCAAGAATCCCCTGCACCACGTTATTTAAGATTTCTACCGCCTGATCACAATCCGCTTCCGTTAGGATAAGCGGCGGAACAATACGGATCGTATGCTCACTGACGGCCGTAATTAATAAATGCTGCTCCAGGCAATCATGCTTCACCTTCATAGCGATCGGTGAAACAAATTCCACACCAACTAACAAGCCACGACCGCGAACCTCCTTCACATCCGGAAGTGTCTGCAGCTTGTCCATGAAATAAGCACCCATCTTCTTGGCGTTCTGTGGCAGTTGTCGTTCTAATATCTCATTGATAGCAGCATAAGATGCCGCACAGCATACCGGATTACCACCATAGGTACTTCCATGTGCGCCCGGAATGATCGCAGATGCTAATTCCTCACTGGCACAGCATGCTGAGATCGGCATACCGCCGCCAATAGCCTTCGCCATAGTAACTGCATCCGGCTTAACACCGTAAGTCATGAACGCCATCACATCGCCGCAGCGTCCCCAACCGGTCTGCACCTCATCAAAAATAAGGAAAATATGCTTCTCATCACAGAACTTCCGAAGTCCGGTTATGAACTCCTCCGTTGCCGGATAGACACCACCTTCTCCCTGTACCGGCTCGATCATGATCGCGATCGTATTCTCTGTGCAGGCTTCCTTAAAAGAATCCAGATCATTAAAAACTGCATAGATAAATCCCGGAAGCACCGGCGCATATCCGATCTGACATCCGTTATCCGGCTGACCGGTGGCACTCAAAGAACCATAGGTACGGCCATGAAAGCTCTGCTTTGCCGTTACTATATGATAATGCTCCGGACCATAATGCTCCACACCATATTTCCGAACCATCTTGATCATCAATTCATTTGCTTCCGATCCGGAATTCTGGAAGAAAATCTTGTCCATATGGATCGTCTCACAGATCAGCTTGGCCAACTTCGCCTGTGGAATAGAGTACGGATAATTGGACGAATGAATCAGCAGCTCCGCCTGTTCTTTGATCGCCGCAATCACCTTCTCGTTACAGTTACCGGCGGAATTCACCGCAATCCCTGCATAGAAATCCAGATATTTCTCACCATTTACATCATAGACATACATGTCCTTGGCATGATCCACCACCAGATCATACCTTGCACCTGCATTGAACATATAATGATCAACAGTATCTATTACATCCTGCCTTGTCATAGTATCTAACCTCATCTGTGCACCTCGAATCTGAAAATTATTTTCATATTGATATACTTTAGCACCATGAGGAGAAAATGTCAAATGCACTTCTTAGAAAAAGGCTGGTTCATCCGGAACCGTCGACCTAACCTATAATGATAGGGATTGCATTTATCAGCATATGTATCACTTTTATTCCCAAGCCCGTTCTCCCGACAATACCCGGTGCAGGATCTCAGCAAGCGGCTCCATGGCATTATTCGCCTCTTCTACTGTATTGGTCTGCCCACCGACCTCGATCAGAGTAGCCTTCGGACGGCGGTCCAGGTTGTATTGGTATCCTTTGATGTATATGTTACGAAGATAATCATCATACATCGCTTCTCCTGTTAGATACATCTGAAGACTGAAGGCGAGATTTGCCTGACGATTCGGATTATAGAGATAATCAAGCTCCCCATTTCTTACAGTACGACTGACTCCGTTAAAAAACATGATCTTAGCCGTAGGCTTCCCGTTGATTTCCGTAACAAGATGGGTATGCGGATTCAGACCGTCTCTGTGAAGATCGATCACAACCTCAATCGACGGATGCTCCGCGAGGATCTGATCAATCGCTTCTCCCGAAGCGGTATACGCATAGTTACGATCTACCTTGCCATTAATCTGATCATAGACCGTCCGGTCATGATAGACCTTGTATCCATAACCCTCTAACAGTGATGTCAGGGTATCCCCCAGACCGATCGGAGTATCCTCCAATACTCCCGGCCGGCTGTCGGCAAAGGTCTCGGAGGAGCTGTGCGTATGGTAGATCAGGATCTGATAATCATCGGTATCCGGTTGGATAGACATGTCCATAGATAGTAATGTATCCGCATTCATTTCATTCGCGTCAACATACGTTGTGGAATCTACGGTATAACAATGATCCATCAGGAAGTTAAAATCTGACAACTGATTCCTGGTATATACAGGATTAAGACCTCCATCCATATGTATATCAGAGGCCGCAATACTAGCTGTCTCGATCACCTGTGATTCTGTGCTCTGTGCCACTGTACGCTGTGTCGCTTCGTTCTGTGTCTTATGATCGTCCACCTGCAAGTCCACCCCATTCTCCGAAATCTCTCTGTCATGAGAGTACTCCGCATCAGCAAACAATTCCCACACATCCGCGTTCGTCTCTTCCGTTAACAACCGGCTGTCCGCATATTCCTCCGGTCTGCTCATGCCATACTGTCTCTCATAAGTAAGAACCGGCGTATTCAGTGCAACAAGATTGATTGCCTTCTTATCCCACTTCCAACGCAGATTCGGATATACCAGATATCCCAAGATTCCGCTATAATGAACCCCCATATACAGAAGCAGCCCTATGATCAGTACTGCCCGCAGCTGCCTGATCCTGTCATTTTTCCAATGATCTATATACATTGTTCTATTGATGGATATCTGCATAGAATGAACTTACATGAACGGTTCCTGCTCGTAATACACTCTCGATCGTAACCTCCGATCATTCTCTATACAAGATGTCCGCATTCTTCTCATCATCTTATATATATGAATGATGCAGATGATTTATGGCTTCGGATATTGTGTAACTGATTCGTTTCATTGCTTCATCAATATTCTTCGGCGTCACATACATTCTCGCAAGGTATGGCTTGACCATCTCACTGGCCAGTTCATACCGCTCCTCATCCGTGAACTCCTCAATTGCTTCCCGCATTCCATTCCGTCCAAATGCTTCTAACATCATATCCATAGCGTCTTCTATGATGGCAGGGACCGAGATCACGGTCGGCACACCAATTGCGATCACCTTCACTCCCATACTCTCCTCTGTGATCGCCTTCCGATGATTCCCGACACCGGAGCCCGGTGCGATCCCGGAATCCGAGAGCTGTATGGTTTTATTTAAGCGATCCGAATTCATGGCTGCCAGGGCATCGATCACGATCAGCAGATCCGGCTTCGTCTCATGGACAACCGCACGCAGAAGCTCCTGTGTCTCCACTCCGGTCTGCGCCATGACGCCCGGCGCGATCGCACTGATGTCATACACATTGTCAAGCAGCTCCTCCCGGATCAGATGTCTGGTAATATATAGATTATCAACCACATAAGGGCCAAGGGCATCCGGTGTTACCGCCCGATTCCCCAGTCCTGCCACAAGAATCTTAGTCGCACCTCCGATCATATTCACCAGATGCTTATACAGTACCTGACTCATCGGCTCATGGTATTCCTCATCGCCAAGCCGCAGCTCCTCACTTTCAATTGTGATATAGGTTCCCATCGGCTTGCCAAAGCTTTCCGCCCCTTCCGGAGAATCGATCAGGATCTTCGTCTCCTTAATATCATTATCCTCATTCACCTGTGTCGATACATGTACACCCGCAAGGATTTCCTTATCACTCAAATCCTCCTGTAACTCCACCGCAAGATCGGTCCGCTGCATCTGCTCTATCATACTGAATCTCCATTTCTGCTCATGATCATCCATAAAAACTGATCAAATAAACTATTAATTCTAGTATGGATGAATTTCGGTCAATCTATACAAGCATATCCGCCCGACTTCGCGCAAATAAAAGCTCCTGCCATATTTCAGGCAGGAGCTTTTGCATCATTTCATATTCAAAATTATCTTTAATCATCATATCCATTCGGATTCGAACTTTGCCATCTCCACGAATCCTCGCACATATCCTCAATCCCATATTCCGCAACCCAGCCAAGCTCGTCCTTCGCCTTCTGCGGTGTGCAATAGCACGACACTACGTCACCGGCCCGACGAGGCTTGAATTCATAAGGAATCGACTTCCCGCAAGCCTTCTCATACGCATGAAGGACATCCATAACACTATAACCGGTTCCGGTACCCAGATTATAGATGCTCACTCCCGTTCCCGGCTCTAATTTCTTCAGCGCCTTTAAATGTCCCTTCGCCAGATCGACTACATGGATATAATCACGGATACAGGTTCCGTCCGGTGTCGGATAATCATTACCGAATACTCCTAAACACTCCCTCTTACCGATCGCCACCTGCGAAATATACGGCACCAGATTATTCGGAATTCCCTTAGGATCTTCCCCAATCAGACCGCTCTTATGCGCACCGATCGGATTGAAATACCGCAAAAGCACCACATTCCACTCCGGATCCGGCGTATGAAGATCGGTAAGAATCTGCTCCAACATCCCCTTCGTTCTTCCATACGGATTCGTAATCTCACCCTTCGGACATTCCTCGGTGATCGGAACAAATGCCGGCTCTCCATATACCGTAGCCGAAGAACTGAAGATAATATTCTTCACCCCATGCGACCGCATAACATCACACAGAATTAATGTGCCTGTAATATTATTATGATAATACTCTAACGGCTTCTGAACAGATTCGCCAACCGCCTTCAGACCCGCAAAATGAATCACACTCTCGATCTTCTCTTTCTCGAATACCTGTACCAAACTCTCCCGATCCAGCAGATCCACCTTATAGAAGGTTGGACGTTTGCCTGTGATCTTCTCAATCCGATTCAACACCTCTTCCTTGGAATTCGACAGGTTATCCACGATTACAACCTCATACCCTGCCTGAAGAAGCTCAACCACTGTGTGACTGCCGATATATCCGGTTCCTCCGGTAACTAATATTGCCATACTCTTCTCTCTCCTTTTCCTATTTTACATAATATCAGGACACAAGATCACTATACAGATTCTCCTGATAGATTCCCTGCTTATATAGCTCCTCAAATGCGTTTTTAACCCCTTCCACATCTTCCTGATAGGTAATGCCGAACCAACGGTCCTTGGTCTCTAATACCTTCACGGAAACTTTCTGTTCCTTAAGTAAGGAACCAATAAAAATTGGTATTAAGAATTCCTTCTTTTTAATATGCTCTGGTGTGTCCTGAAAAAATTCCGCAAAACCATCCTCCAGCATCTGTAAAAAAGCTGTAGTAAGACCAAACATATTCATAGACACACAAGTACTCTCAGATAGTTTTTTCCCATCTGCCATAATTCCCATCTCGGTTTTTTCAATATTATGTGTCTCTTCAATACTTAACAGGTAATGTTCTTCATCTACATTACACACGCCTCTTGTTACACTGCCATAATCACTCAGAGTATTCTTCAAGTGATATCCCGCCATACAAAGCGCATTTGGCTGTGTCTCCAGGATCAGCTGATCATGAATCTGACAAAACGCCTGTTTGCCATAATAATCATCTGCATTAATGACAGCAAATGGTCCCTGAATATAAGGCTTTGCAGCAAGAACAGCCTGACCGGTTCCCCATGGCTTCGTCCGCTCCTTCGGAATGACAGCGCCTTCCGGAACATCATCCAGACTTTGAAATGCATAATCCACTTGAATCTTCAACTGTTGACATACATTCTCTATACGGTGTCCGATAATATCCTTAAAATCCGCTTCAATATCCCGGCGTATTACGAACACTATCTTATTAAAACCGGCCGCAATGGCATCATGAATGGAATAATCCATAATGATTTCACCATTTCTGCCTATTTTTTGAAGCTGCTTAATTCCACCGCCAAATCTGGAACCAATTCCCGCAGCCATGATTACCAATGTTGTTTTCATAAAAAATCCCCTTATACATTCGTAATATAGTCCCTTGGTCATCATAACACGCATGCACTAAAAACGCAAATACAGCAGTTTTGATAACCTTTATAGAAAAACCATGATCACATACGATCATGGTTCTTCCTATTTCCAATTATGTATCATCCTCTAAGCTGCTTCACGGCATCCTTGATGGATTGTTCGAACTCTTCCTCCGAAGAATTCTCAAATATAATTAGATTCTTAATATCTGTCGGCGGATCATAGTTCTGAGATGCTACATACTCATCCCAATGCTCCAACTTCCACTTATCACGGTCAGAATTCCGCTTAATCATACGCTGATGGCAAACCTCTACAGAAGTATTCACCCATACAACTACCAGCTCTGCATCCCGCTTGGCAAGCTTGGCATCCATCTCTTCTAGCCACTTCTTGTCTCGGATCTCCGTCTTGAACGGTGCATTGATCAGAACGGTATCATTGTATTCCAATGCTTCCAATGCAATATCCATGATCGCATAGTATTCATAGTCCCGAATCTCCTTATGAAAGAAGTCGGAAGAACGATCATATTCCTGATTCGCAACCTTATAAATCTGCTTTGACAGAACGATCAAAGTATCCTTGTCCAGATATACACAATCATTCAATGCTTTTGCCAACTGTCTTGTAACAAATGTCTTGCCGCAAGCCGGTGGTGAAGTAACCAATATTAAGTGCTTCATCCCTATTCCTCCTAGTAAAAATCACTATTAAAAATATTATCATACTTCAATTTTATATGCAAGTAGCAATCCATGAGAATCGCGAAAAATCTTTTTATTACTTGATAAAATACACGAAAGCAATACCTGTTTTGTGTGTATTTCAAAAATATTTGCAAACTTTGTTCAACTGTACAAGCACTCCTGCATAAGATATCATTGTAATCGAAAAGTCCTTGGAGGATCTATTATGAGTGACTTATCAGCAACACAATGCGGCTGTAACAACGGCTTTGGGGGCAATGGTAATAACTGCTCTTGCTGGATCATCATTTTATTACTGCTCTGCTGCTGTGGTAATAACGGCGGTGGTTTTGGCGGTGGATGCAATGACGGCTGCGGTATTGATTCCTGCTGGATCATCATCTTATTGCTTCTCTGCTGCGGTGGATGCGGTAATAACGGTGGCGGCTTCGGCGGTGGATGCTGCTAAACATCCATTTTCAGCTGATCGTGCATCAGAAAAGGACTGCACATCCCTGCAGTCCTTTTCTATGTACTATTCTCCCGCCATACCGCATATAGTATGAATAAGTTATGAAGTAGTGGATTCGACCTGCATTCCCTCGAAGCATGCTCATCTTCGTCAGGGTATGCCGGAACAGGAGCACATGACATGGAATACAGCAGGCATTTGTTAGACAACTTATATCCGGACAATCATCTCCTGCTGCTAGAAGCCATGATTCCGTATATCGATCCGGCTATGCAGCTGCCTTTGGCTCTGTATATCAAGTTCCAGGAGGTTCAGTTCATCTTATCTGCCTTTCGGAATCCGGACCGCTTGTATTCCTGCGGCTTCTATCCGGGAAATATAAGTAATGAGGACCTCTTGCAGACATTATCCCGTTCCATGGGCTTCGACCTCAATATGTTCAGGAATTCCTTTACCACCAGTTCGCAGGAACAGTCTTCTGATCATCCTTTTGGTTCAACGGAACATGCTTCTGATTCTCCTTTGGGTTCAACAGAGCAGTCTTCCGAATATCCTTTTGGTTCGCCGGAGCTTACCTCAAACCAACCTGTGAATTCTACAGAACAGTCTTGGATGGCACGGGAACAGGTTGATCCGGAGCAGGCGCATCAAGAGTCTCCTGAACAACATCAGACAGCAGATGATTTTACTGCCTCCAGAGACGATATGATCGATGCGATCAGGGAGATCCTTAAGGAGCGGCAGGATCTACCATAGTTAAGAATCCGCATACCAATTATGAATCAATATTGATATTCAAATAAATCTATTAGAAAGGACATATCCTATGAACCGAGACCGGTTACGCAGTATTCCATCCAACAAATTAAAGATCATCTTAGACATCATTGAGGCCAGCAAGGGCAAAGGCTCTGATGCAATCATGCCCCTGCTGATGCAGGCAAATCAGACCATGCAGCAGCAGGGATTATCCTTCACCCCGGAAGAATCCGCCTTGATCCTAGATCTCTTGAAGGAGGATATGTCTCCTGCCGAGATCCGGAAGCTGAACATGATGCAGTCCATATTGGCAAGCTATAACCGGTAGCACTGTTCCAACTCTGTCCGGTCAATCATCCTCTTATGCCGCTCCCGGCTTCAATCAGCTGCGCTTGCATAAGAACCTTACTCCCACTCCGGCCGGTCATTGTTATGAACCGCCAGGGAATGCACATAATGCTCAATTTCCTCGCGGGAGCTGAATTCGTCCATATGTTTCAATACCTGCTCCTTGTTCACATGATCATAGGAGGCAAGGATCTCATCAAGGATCTCCTCCTTAGACTGCGGATGATCTTCAGATTCCACCAGAGCCAGCAGCGTTGCATTCCGTACAAAGAAATCATTACTATCCATATAAAAATCACCTCAAATCTCTAGTCATTCCTTCCTAGTATTTGAGGTGATCTGATTTTTTATTCAATTAGGATCATTTCTTTGCAGAATGAATATCGTATGGTTAGAATACCTGTTATCACATACCGGGATCTATCTCTGTACGAATAGCGTTTATTTCTGCACAATATTGATGATCTTGCCCGGAACATAGATTTCCTTCACGATGGTGCCTGTTAACTTATCTGCAACGACTTCCTTCGCCTTAGCAAGAATCTCATCCTTGGACGCATCAACCGCAACCATAACGGTTCCTCTGGTCTTGCCGTTGATCTGAACCGGAAGTTCGATCTCGGTATCCTTCATAGCCTCTTCATCATAGGCCGGCCATTCCTGATGGAATACGGAATATGCTCCGCCCAACTGTTCCCACAGCTCCTCACCAAGATGCGGTGCAAATGGCGCGATCATGATAACGGCTGCCTGTAAGGTTTCTTTGTCGACTCCACCGTTCTTCGTGAATTCCAAAAGCTTATTATTATACTCCATGAACGCGCTGACAACGGTATTCAGGCTGAACTGCTCGAACCGTGTCGTAACATCCTTGATCATACGGTGACGAACCTTGATCAGTTCCGGTGTAGCCTTCACATCCAGGTCCTTGTTGGTCATGACCATGTTATAGAACCGGTTGATAAAGCGGTACACACCGTCGATTCCACTGTCGTCCCAGATGGAATCAAGCTCCGGAGGCCCGATAAATAATTCATATAACCGAAGGGCGTCACATCCGTAATCCCGTACCATATCATCCGGCGATACGATATTACCAAGTGATTTACTCATCTTGGTCGCTGCTCCAGTCTCGCGGTCGCGTCCGCAGACCATACCCTGATTGAACAGCTTCTTAAATGGCTCATCAAAGTCTACGACTCCGATGTCGCATAAGAACTTCGTATAGAAACGGGCATATAACAGATGCAGAACGGCATGCTCTACACCACCGATATACATATCCACCGGCAGATAGTTGTCTGCTTTCTCGCGGCTGACCAATTCCCGATCATTCTTCGGATCTACATACCGTAAGAAATACCAGGAAGATCCTGCCCACTGAGGCATGGTATTGGTCTCCCGCTTCGCCGGCTTGCCACAGCAAGGGCAGGTTGTGTTCACCCATTCATCAATGGCGGCAAGCGGTGATTCTCCGGTACCGGTCGGCTGATAATTCTCAACCTCCGGCAGTAATAACGGAAGCTGATCCTCTGGAACCGGCACTGCGCCGCAGTCCGGACAATGCACGATTGGTATCGGTTCTCCCCAATATCTCTGACGGGAGAATACCCAGTCACGAAGCTTGTAATTCGTCGTCTTCTTACCCAATCCTCTTGCTTCGATCATGGCCGGAGCTTCCTTCTTAAGAACCGCGGATTCCATTCCGTTCCATTCACCGGAATTAATCATCGTACCGGAAGCCTCTGTATACGCCTCCGTCATATCCTTGATCTCCTCGCCGTCCTTCGCAATAACCTGAACGATCGGCAGGTTGAATTTCTTTGCAAATTCAAAGTCCCGGTCATCATGTGCCGGTACACACATGATCGCGCCTGTACCATAATCGGCAAGTACATAATCTGATAACCAGATCGGTACCTTCGCACCATTTAACGGATTGATCGCATAGGAACCGGTAAATACACCCGTCTTTTCCTTGTCCTGCATACGGTCAATATTCGATTTCATGGAAGCCTCATAGATATAAGCTTCTACTGCTTCTCTTGTCTCATCGGTTGCAAGACTCTTGGCCAGCTTATGTTCCGGCGCCAATACCATAAAGGTAGCGCCATATAAGGTATCCGGTCTGGTCGTATAGACCGTGATCGCCTCTTTCTGATTCTCAATCCGGAAATCTACCTCTGCACCGTAGGATCGTCCGATCCATTCTGTCTGCATCTTCTTCACCTTTTCCGGCCAATCTAACTTATCCAGATCCTCTAGAAGCCGATCCGCATAGGCAGTGATCTTTAACATCCACTGACGAAGATTCTTCTTGGTCACTTCCGAGTGACAGCGTTCACATTTACCATCCACAACCTCTTCATTCGCAAGGCCGGTCTTGCAGGAAGGACACCAGTTGATCGGCATCTCCTTCTCGTAAGCAAGTCCCTTCTTGAACATCTGAACGAAGATCCACTGCGTCCAGCGATAGTAATTCGGATCTGTGGTATTCACTTCCCGA
Organism: uncultured Lachnospiraceae bacterium; assembly: GCA_902783585.1. Lineage (GTDB taxonomy): Bacteria > Bacillota > Clostridia > Lachnospirales > Lachnospiraceae > CAG-632. The sequence continues at coordinate 45,668 of CACZRT010000239.1, forward strand.
TCCCAGTCATAGATCGCTGCGATCTGGTTGATCTGCCGCTTAATATTCTTGATATTCTCCGCTGTGGATATGCTAGGATGAATTCCGTTCTTGATTGCGTAATTCTCTGCCGGAAGACCAAATGCATCCCAGCCCATCGGATGGATCAGGTAATATCCCTGCATCATCTTATACCGGCTCCATGCATCACTAATGACATAACCTCTCCAGTGTCCGACATGAAGACCATTTGCAGACGGATATGGGAACATATCCAGACAGTAGTACTTCGGTTTCTTGCCGTCATCTACATTGATTGGACAATCTTCCCAGCCTTTTCTCCATTTATTCTCTATCTCAGTATGATTATAGCTGATCGTAGCCATCCTGATTCTTCCTCCTACTACTTCATTATCAAAGGATCGCTATCTGGCGATCCTCTTATTCAATGATTCTTATATAGACTAGATTCTTATCAACAGCGTCCCGCGTATGCATTACTCGTCATAATCCTCGTAATCGTCGTACATTCCGCTCTTATAATCATTTAAGTAATTGCGGTTATTCTGTCGCTTCTGCTTCTGCTGCGGACGAACCGTCTCACCCTTATTCTTCTTGGATTCCTTCTTCTTGATCGTCTTCTGCTCACGTTCTAGGCGCTTCTGAGTCTCGAACTTGTCCTGATTCGGTTCCTTGCTTCCACCGGAGGTCTTCGGTTTGGAGGAACGGAATACCTTCTTCTCGTCGTCCTCGTCATCCTTATACGGATTATACCCACCTCCAAAGGAATTATTACGTCCTCCGGAATGTGCGCCATCCCGATTCGGCTTATATCCCTGTGGACGTCCTTCACTGTTACGGTCACCAGGGCGATACCCACGGCTTTGTCCATCACCGGAGGAATAACTCCTTGTGCGGCTTTGTCCATCGCCGGAAGAATAACTCCTTGCGCGTCCTTCTCCTCCCCGATTATCGCGGGAACGATAATCAGAGGAACTTCCCTCTCTTCGGCCTTCATTATCTCTTCTTCGATAATCACCATTGTCACGTCTTCTCTGGCCATCTTCATTCTCTCGTCTATGATATTCCCCACGCTTGTCTGAACGCTGTCTGGAATCTCCCTCTGCACGATATTCCTGAATATTGTGACCACTCTTCGTCTTCGACGTCTTAATCTCAGATCCCGTTTCTTCGTGACCGTTGTTTGTACCTTGCGCTGCCAATGTACTTCTCCTCTCAATCATAGTGTGTGCCGGTTATAACCTGCAACTTCTTTTTATTTTAGACGAAAACCGCATAAAGTCAAGTGGATTTCTGCTATTTTTACACATTTTTCGCTCTCAGTTCATGATTACTTTAGCTATTCTTTACCATTTCGATTTAAAACAAGTATCTCCGCCATTGTTTTCAAAAAAACTATACTGACACCGCATTTTGTGGTATTCTATAATGGAACGGAAGCAAGACCCGAAGTAGAGACATTGAAACTGTCTAGTGCATTTGCACATACAACGAATACACCGGAATTAGAGCTGACGTGCAGGATCTACAATATCAATCCG
>CACZRT010000240.1 GCA_902783585.1 uncultured Lachnospiraceae bacterium
GAAATAAGATGGAAAAGACAGCGATCATTACCGGCGCATCCGGCGGAATAGGGAAGGCGATCGCCATCCGGTTAGCAGATGACTACGACCGGATTGCAATTACCGGGTATCAGCATCCGGAGCAATTAGAAGAGACCCGGTCCGTACTTGAAGATAAAGGGATTGAATGTATCGCGCAGACCGTAGACGGCGGGAGCTATCTTCAAGTCAAACAATTTGTAGATCATATTATCGATTCATGGGGAACCATTCATACCTTAGTAAATAATGCAGGGATCTCTTACATCGGATTACTGACAGATATGGAGCCGGAGGACTGGGATCGCATCCTGCAGACAAATCTGTCCTCGGTCTTTTATTATTGTCATGAGGTGATCCCTTATATGATACATGAGAAAAAGGGATCTATCCTGAACATATCTTCGGTATGGGGAGAGGTTGGAGCCTCCTGCGAAGCCGCTTATGCAGCAACCAAAGGCGGGATCAATGCATTGACCAGATCCTTAGGGAAGGAATTAGCGCCAAGCCGGATCGCTGTGAACGCCATCTCCTGCGGCGTGATCCGTACCTCTATGAATCAGGTCTTCTCTCCGGACGAGCGCAGGGCTCTGGAAGAAAACATTCCTTATGGAAGAATGGCAGCACCGGAGGAAGCAGCCGAGTTCGCCGCTCACATTCTGCTAAGTCCTGACTATCTGACCGGTCAGGTGCTTCGCTTCGACGGTGGGTGGATTTGAAGATCAAGCAGCTCCGAGCTATTCATGATCCGGACCGGAATGTCAGATTCCTGTTCGGATCGTTCTTTGCTGCCCGCGCCCCTCTCATCATCCGCCAAAGCAGTATTTCCATCTCTATTCATCAGCATACATACCGCAGCCTGATATCCGGGATCCACCGGAAGGAAGACACACCTCGGCTGATGATCCTCCTTGAGCCCCATCTCGATCAGGCGCTGCATCCACTCCTTCGGAACTGCTTCCGTAGTCCGGATCTCCCCTGTCCTTCGATCACAGAAGAAGCTTTGGATCGGGACAGAAAAGCCGGCTCCCGATAATTTCATAAAGCTTTCTTTCATCACCCAGTATTTGGCAAAAACGGCTTTCTCTTCCGTTTCCTTCTCCTGCGCCTGAATATCCGCGATCTCCTCCGGCTGAAAAAAACGCTCCACGACACGCTTGGAATAACGATCCTCTCGCTCGACATCAATCCCCAGCTCCCGGTCTCCCACGCCGCACAGGATCAGATTCCCCGCATGGCTGATATTATAATGAAACTCAGGATGATCGATGATCACAGGCTTCCCCTCTGATCCCGTTTGTATCGTATATTCCGTTATATGCAGTATACGATGGATCACATACGCTTCTAATAAGCCGGTCAGGATTCCCTTCTCCTGATCTTTTAAACGCCGAAAACGCAGGGCTTTCGCCTTGCGTTCCGGTGTTAGGTATTCGATTGCAGCTAACCGTTCCTCCTCTGTGAGATCACGGTCAGCCCTTACCCCATATACTTCGATCATTACTCTTCTTCTCTGGCTTCTAACTGCTTCAGCACCTCGGTCAGAACCTTGATCTCTGTCTCCTTCGCATCCGTCAGATACTTTGCGAAGCGGTCTGCACGATCAATCTCCTCCGTAATTGAGATACGAACCAGAAGATTCCGGGCAGTCTCAGCATTATCAACAACCGTCTTATATTCATCCACCAATGCCTGGCTGAACGGAAGATAGTCATTCGCCATCAGATACTTAATACGCTCTAACATCAATACCTTATGATCGTATACTAAGTGCAGGGACCGAATATCAAAGTCCGGCTCCTCTGCATGCAGCTGCTTATCAATCTGCTCGATCACCTTATCATATACGTTGATTCCGAAGATCGTATCCGTGAAACGATTCCGCATCATACGGAAATGATCCTTGGTATCCTCACAATTCAAATACTCTCTCAAGGTGTTCTTGATCAGGGTGATATCCACATCATAATAGGTCGTCTCATTATTCTTCAAAATAACATACAGACCTCTGGTTCCCTTATAATCATCCTTGAACATATGGTCATCTGCCGCATTAATCACCTCATATCCACGCTCTACATCACTGAAGGATACCGTAGAATATGTATAATGCTCGCCGAAGGTAAAGTCTCCAACATAGAAGATCTCCTTCTCGATATTATATCCATATATGAACAGCTCATGCGGGAACTTGTAATCCACATCAATATCGGAATCACTTAAGATCTTAGCCTCATCAAAGACACCATATACATATCCGTTCAGATCAATGGTCTTGATGACAAAATCAATAATATTACCGCAGTAGCTCTCCACCTGCTCCTTGGTCAGAAGCGAGAAAATGAGGTACGGGCACTCCTTTAAGGAGCTGCTGCCCGGCATCATATCCGTAAAGAGCATATCATCGCCGGTAAAGATCTCATTGATCGTATAGCACCGTAATTGAATATAATTACTGAAGATCCATTTTCTTGCATTCTCATCATTTCCTAAGATAGAAAATAAAGTTGCATGCCACTGCCAGGATGTAATACCCGGATATGACACATCCAAAATCTTTTCGTTTGCCATGTTAATAACCCTCCATTCACGAAACTATTCTAATTCAGAATTCAATTCAGACTGTAATCCAAATTCTTATGATC
>CACZRT010000241.1 GCA_902783585.1 uncultured Lachnospiraceae bacterium
AAATAATATAGTTACAATGAGCAGCCAGCCATAAACCAAGCTTCGATTAATCTTACGTACATGCGAATCCAACAATTTATCCTCCTGAATCATTCATCCTTTGCTGCATGACATCTTAAGATGCCGGTGGAATATCTACTTATATTAAATAGCTTATTATATTAGAATAACTTCCTATATTATATAGGAGCATCGTCTGACAGTCAAACTTTCTTTAAAAAAACCAGTTGACGAAGCATACTTCTCTGTGTTATTGTAAACAGTGCGACGGAAGAAGGCGCTTTTTTTGTGTGCTTAAATTTTTTGAGCACCATATCATAATCGACGCGAAGCGGCGATCAGGATAAAAAGGAATGCGCTGACGCATGCTTGCATACAGCTCAGCGTCTTGCTTTTTATCCTGGAATCCCTGCATGGCAGGGATTATGATATGGTATTGAAAAAACGAACATCATCGAGCAACGCAGTTGCGAGATGTGTGCGTGGCATTAAGCAGCTATGCTGCGAGATGTGTACTTAAATACACTTCAGAGCGCCTCGCAATAATATAAGAAACGGAGGTGGCAGTTGTGCGCGTTAAGATTACATTGGCATGTGAAGATTGCAAACAGCGTAATTACAATCTCACGAAAGATAAGAAGACGCATCCAGATCGTATGGAAACAAAGAAGTATTGTAAGTTCTGCAAGAAACATACAATGCATAAGGAAACTAAGTAAATCATGATAACCACATAAGGAGTGATTATAGTGGCAGAGAAGAATGAAGGAAAGACAGCTTTGAAAAGAAGCTGGTTCCAGGAATTAAAGGCCGAATTCGGTAAGATTGTATGGCCGAACAAAGACACTCTGATCAAAGAAGCCATTGCGGTTATCATCATTGCGATCATTATTGGAATTATCGTAGGTCTGGTAGACCGGGGATTGATCCTTGGACTTAAGGAGCTCAAAGAGGTAGTATCCAATATGCAGGCTGGGTAAAGGTTGGTGATTATATGTCAGATGCAGAAGAAAGTAAAGCAAGATGGTATGTAGTCCATACCTATTCCGGTTATGAAAATAAGGTAAAGGCCGATATTGAAAAGAGCGTTGAGAACCGCGGGTTAGAAGATCAGATCTTGAAGGTCGAGGTTCCGCTTCAGGATGTCGTTGAAGTGAAAAACGGCGCCAAAAAACAGGTTTCTAAGAAGATGTTTCCGGGCTATGTCCTGCTTAACATGATCATGAATGATACGACCTGGTATGTCGTAAGGAATACCAGAGGTGTTACAGGCTTTGTTGGACCGGGATCCAAGCCGGTACCGCTTACCGAGAATGAGATCCGTTCCATGGGTGTCGCAACCAAGGCTCAGGTTGAGGTTGATGTAGAAGTCGGAGATACCATTAAGGTTATTTCCGGTGCATGGGAAGACACCATCGGTGAGGTTAAGTCCATTAATATGGCAAAGCAGTCCGTAACGATCGATGTAGACATTTTCGGACGTGCAACATCCGTAGAGATTGGCTTCTTAGAAGTACAGAAGTTAAGCTAACAAGTGGGAGGGTATCCCCCGTAAGTACCACAATATATTCAGGAGGTATAAGCTATTATGGCTAAGAAAGTTGAAGGTTATATTAAATTACAGATTCCTGCAGGTAAGGCAACTCCTGCTCCACCGGTTGGTCCTGCACTTGGACAGCACGGTGTGAACATCGTAGCTTTCACGAAGGAATTTAATGCAAGAACAGCGGATCAGGGTGATATGATCATTCCTGTTGTCATCACAGTATATGCAGACAGAAGCTTCAGTTTCATTACGAAGACTCCACCGGCTGCAGTACTCCTTAAGAAGGCTTGTAAGATCAAGTCCGGTTCCGGTGTTCCGAATAAGACCAAGGTCGCAACGATTACCCGTGCAGAGGTTCAGAAGATTGCTGAACTGAAGATGCCGGATCTGAACGCAGCTACCATCGAAGCAGCAACAAGCATGATCGCCGGTACTGCCCGTTCTATGGGTATCACAGTTGTCGATTAATTAATAAGTGGGAGGGTCGCTCCCGATAATACCACAGGAGGTTTTTAGATTATGAAAAAGGGTAAGAGATATGCGGAAGCTGCAAAATTAGTAGACAGAACAGTTACTTATGATGTTGCAGATGCCGTTTCAATTGTTAAGAAGTCAGCAAGTGCTAAGTTTGATGAGACTGTAGAATGCCATATTCGTCTTGGTGTTGATGGTCGTCATGCAGATCAGCAGGTTCGTGGTGCAGTCGTACTTCCACATGGTACAGGTAAGACCGTTCGTGTGTTGGTATTTGCTAAGGGCACTAAGTTAGATGAGGCTCAGGCTGCAGGCGCAGATCACGTTGGTGGTGAGGAATTGATTCCGAAGATCCAGAACGAAGGCTGGTTAGACTTTGACGTAGTTGTAGCAACTCCGGATATGATGGGTGTTGTTGGACGTCTGGGTCGTGTACTTGGACCTAAGGGCTTAATGCCGAATCCGAAGGCCGGTACAGTTACCATGGATGTAGCTAAGGCAATTGCTGATATCAAAGCAGGTAAGATCGAATACCGTCTTGACAAAGCTAATATTATTCACGTGCCAATTGGAAAAGCTTCTTTCTCTGAGGAGCAGTTAGCGGACAACTTCCAGACGTTAATCGATGCAGTGAATAAGGCAAGACCGTCAGCAGCAAAGGGACAGTATTTGAGAAGTGTAACCATCGCTTCTACAATGGGTCCTGGCGTGAAGCTGAATGTAACCAAGCTTGCTTAATTCCAGCATCATAGAGAGAAATCAGACTCCGATCCTTGTCATGGGGATCGGAGTTTTTGTATATCGATTGTTGAATCAAAAAGATGATGGATTGGATTGTATTCTTTCTGAAAATTTGATATATTGTAGGTACTGGGGTCAGATTCATACAGAATATAGGATCTGACCTTGTATCATTATATCTGCGGATCGTGTGTGATAAGGCAGAGCGGTTACATATCAGAAGGAGGTATTGTTACAGTGAAGAATTATTTTGATCTGACCGGTCAGGTTGCAGTTGTGACCGGAGCATCTACGGGACTTGGAGTACAGATGGCGAAGGCGCTTGCAAATCAGGGGGCTAAGATTGTATGTATGGCACGCCGTCAGAATCTGATCGATGAGGTGGCAGCTGATATTGCCAAGGAATATGGCGTTGAGGCGATCGGTGTACGCTGCGATATCACAGATACAGAGAGTGTGGAGACAGCGATCGACACGGTTATGGAGAAATTCGGACGGATTGATATCCTGATCAATAATGCCGGAACGGGTGCGGTTGCTCCGGCTGAGGATATTACGGACGAGCAGTTCTCAAATGAAGTGAATATTGACTTGTTCGGATCTTTCAAGGTTGCCAGAGCAGCAGCCAAGAAGGCTATGATTCCGGCTAAGTACGGAAGAATTATTAATATTGCATCTATGTATGGTCTGGTTGGTAATAAGATCGCGCCTGCTTCTCCATACCATGCAGCTAAGGGTGGCGTTGTGAACTTAACAAGAGCGCTGGCAGCTGAGTGGGGACAGTACGGCATTACGGTAAATGCGATCTGCCCGGGTTATTTCTACACTCCACTGACAGAAGAGACATTGCGTTCAGATTTCTTCGTAGCACATGCAAAGGCAAGCATTCCGGTAGAGCGTTACGGGAATGAAGGAGAGCTGGATACCACAGCGATCTTCCTTGCATCACCAATGTCAACCTATGTAACCGGTGACATCATTCCGGTAGATGGCGGATACACAGCTATGTGAGGGAGGAACCATCATGACGAAGTCATGATTATAAAATGGTTCCGACCGACTTGGCAGGATTCCGAAGGAATCGTGCCGCTA
>CACZRT010000242.1 GCA_902783585.1 uncultured Lachnospiraceae bacterium
GGCAGGCACAGGAGAATGCGATCGCTATAGTGGAGTATCTGCAGCAGGAGCCGAGAGTGAAGAAGGTGTACTATCCGGGAATTGCCGGGACGAGGGATCATGAGGTCTGTAAGAGCCAGGCGAGAGGATATGGTTCGATGCTGACATTTGAGGTGGAGAGTAAGGAGCTTGCGCTTCATATCTTGAAGAATACAAAGCTGATCCCGTTTGCAGAGAGTCTGGGCGGCGCAGAGACCTTGCTGACCTATCCTTTGACACAGACGCATGCAGATGTTCCGGAGGAGGTACGGCTTGCAAACGGAATTACGGATTGTGTCCTACGATTGTCGGCTGGTATCGAGGATAAAAAGGATCTGATCGAAGATCTGAAGCAGGCGTTTGAATCATTTGGAAAGTAAATGATGGATTGCCTTTGCCGGATGGTACAGAAGTATATAGGAAAAACAAAGAGGGAATTACAGTTGTCAGTATACTGGATATGGAGTGTAAAGGGAAAGACAGGATATGGAAGAGAAGAATATTCATTTTGATGAGATAGTAGAGCGTAGGAATACCGACTGCTTAAAGTATGATTTTGCGGTTCGGAGAGGTCTTCCGGAGGGCGTACTGCCGCTGTGGGTGGCGGATATGGACTTCCCGACCTCCAGCCTGATCTTAGATGCCTTGCAGGAGCGGGTGGCACATGGAATCTTCGGCTATACAGAGACACAGGAGAACTATACGGAGATCGTGGCAGCCTGGCTGAAGAAGCACCATGGAATGGAGATCAAGAGCAACTGGCTTGTGAAGACGCCGGGTGTGGTATTTGCGCTGGCGATGGCGGTCAAGGCATATACGGAGGTTGGTGATGCGGTATTGATCCAGCAGCCGGTCTACTATCCATTTACGGAAGTGATCGAAGATAATAACAGGAAGGTGATCAGCAATGATCTGGTACTCTTGGAGGATGGAAAGTACCATATTGATTTTGATGATCTGGAATCGAAGATCGTGTTATATGGAATCAAGCTGTTCCTGTTGTGCAGTCCGCATAATCCGGTTGGAAGAGTCTGGACACTTGAGGAATTACAAAGGATTGGTGAGATATGCTTAAAGCACCATGTGATCATTGTGAGTGATGAGATTCATGAGGACTTTGTATTCAAGGGCTATCGGCATACGCCGCTTGTTACGGTGGATGAACGGCTGCAGGAGATCTGTATTACCTGTACATCGCCGGCGAAGACATTTAATCTGGCAGGGCTTCAGATCTCGAATATTATTATTCCGAATGTGACGCTTCGGAGAGCTTTCCGCAAGCAGATCGCGGCGGCAGGCTACAGTCAGTTGAATACCATGGGGATTGTTGCATGTGAGGCAGCATATACCAAGGGCGAGGACTGGTATCATGCGGTAATGGACTATCTGGAGGAGAATCTTAAGTATGTGCGGGATTATCTTAAGCAGGAACTGCCACAGATCAAGCTGATCGAGCCGGAGGGAACCTATCTGATCTGGCTGGATTTCCGCGGACTTGGACTTAACAATCAGGAGCTTGAGGATCTGATCATTCACAAGGCGGGACTGTGGTTGGACAGCGGCGCGATCTTCGGTAAGGTAGGACAGGGCTTTCAGCGGATCAATATTGCAACCAGCCGGAGCATTCTGGAAGAGGCTTTGGGGAAGATTAAGGTTGCGGTACAGAGTCTGTAGTAAAGGAGTAGAGGATATGGCGGATCGAACAGAATATATTGATCGGGAACGATTGGTTCGCGAATTTACACATTTGGTCGGCTTTGATTCGGAGAGTTATTCGGAACGGGAGATTGCGGATTATCTTAAATGTCGTCTGCTGGAGCTAGGACTTGTTGTAGAAGAGGATTCCGCGGATCAACTGCTGCAGGAACTTCATTCCGGGGATCCTGCAAGATCTGCGGGGAATCTGTATGGATATCTGGCGGGGAATATGGAAGAGAATGCACCGGAAGCGATCCTCCTGTCTTCGCATATGGATACGGTTAAGCCGGGCAACGGGAAGAAGGCAGTCATACATGAGGATGGACGGATAACATCAGATGGGACAACGGTGCTTGGTGCGGATGATGCAGCAGGTCTTTCTGAGATTCTGGAGATTCTTACCGTGATTCAGGAGAAGAAGCTGCCACATCCGGATATTGAGATAATCTTTCCGGTGGCAGAGGAGCCATATGCGCAGGGAAGCCGCGTCTTTGATTACAGTAAGGTCAAGGCAAAGACTGCGTATGTACTGGATATGAGCGGCCCGGTGGGACGGGCGGCGGTTGCTGCGCCGTCGATTCTGTCACTTATCATACATGTAACAGGGAAAACAGCACACGCCGGGTTCAGTCCGGAAGCAGGGATTCATGCAATCCGGATCGCAGGGAATGCGATCACGCGGATTCCACAGGGGCATATTGACGAAGTGACTACCGTGAATCTGGGAACGATACAGGGCGGTATTGCAAGAAATATTGTGCCGGACTCCGTAACGATTACCGGGGAGATCCGCAGCTTAAATCATGAACAGGCACTGAAACAGGCAGAGCAGATCCGGAGTATATTTGCGGAGGAAGCAGAGAAGCTTGGTGGAAGTGCCGAGACAGAGATTACGGTAGAGTTTCAAGCGTATCGGATCAGGGAAGATGAGTATGTAGTGGCACATTTTCAGGAGGCTTGCCGAAAGCTGGGACTATCCGGTACATTAGAGGAGACCTTCGGCGGAAGTGATAATAATCATTTTACGGCACATGGCATTCGGGGAATCGTGGTGGCGAATGCGATGAATGAGGTCCATACAACACAGGAATGGACGACGATAGATGAGATGGTGAAAGCAGCAGAACTGACGTTGACGCTGGTAACAAAATAACATGTTTGATAAAGGAATATTGAATCAAGAATCATGAAATGCGAGGTAGAGCGTATGGCAGAGAAAAAAACATTCGGTAAGGTGGCAACGTCAGAGGGATTGCATGAGATCTCGGAGACAGGTGCGTTTGTAAGACAGGAGAATCATTTTGTGACGCCGTTCGGAGATGGCGAGGGGGAGCTTCCGGTAGAGGCGGGGAGATACCGCCTGATCTGGACACCGTTGTGTCCGTGGGCGACCAGACAGGTGATCGCATTCAAGTTATTGGGACTGGAGGATGTGATCAGTGTCGGCAAGGTGGCTCCTGTGAGAACGGAAAACGGCTGGGAATTCTCCTTAGATGAAGGCGGCGTTGATCCCGTGCTTGGGATCCGTTATCTGCCGGAAATCTACGCAGCGACCGATCCGGAATACACCGGACGGGCAACGGTGCCAACCATCGTGGATGTCAAGACGAAGAAGGTCGTGAATAACGACTATCATCATTTGACGAATTACTGGGAGGTGCAGTGGAAGAAGTTCCATAAGGAAGGGGCACCGGACTTGTATCCGGAGGACCTGCGGGAAGACATTGATAAACTGAATACTATCATTTTCCATGAGGTTAATAACGGCGTCTATAAGGCTGGCTTTGCCGAGAGTCAGGAGGAGTATGAGAAGAACTATCATCTGGTGTTCAACCGGCTGGACTGGCTGGAGGAACGGCTTTCCAAGAATCGGTTCTTATTCGGGGATCGGCTGACGGATGCGGATATCCGGCTCTATGTAACGCTTGCCAGATTCGATGTGGCATATTATTTTGAGTTCCGTTTAAATAAAAAACGGATTCAGGATTATGACAATCTGTGGAATTACGCGAAGGAATTATATAGTATTCCGGCATTTAGGGAGGCTACGGACTTTGATTCCATTAAGCGCGGCTATCTGACCGGCAATCACGCGACGAATCCATATCAGATCCTTCCGTTAGGTCCTGAAACGGATGTGTGGAATGAGCCGAATAACCGCAGTGAGAAGTTTGGGGAGCTGAAGATATAAGTTAAGTAGATGGAATTATTGAACGGATTTTATTGACAAACAAATTGCAGGATTGACATTTTGTATATTTAAATTGTAATATGTGAGTATGGGTGTTACCATACTCGGTAGGCGGTTGTCCAACGTTCGGAGTACTGTGAACTCTGTTTACATAGAAACCTCAAAAGAGGAATCTTCGATAAGGAGGACATTGTCGTGTTAACGATTGTAGATCTTATAGCTGTATTAGGCTTTGCATTAACCTGCTTTGGTCTTGGCTATACGGTTGGTCGTAATAGCAAGACAAAAAAATAACCGCCCACGTCTGCAAACTGAAGCGGTTATTTTTTAACTGATTCAAAGCGGCAACCGTCTATCGGTAACACCTTTTATAGTTTGATTATAACTATTGAATTCCATTATGTCAATCGGATTCTTAATGGAGGAAGGGATATAGATGAGTGCGATCGTAGAACGTGTAACAAGCGGTGAAATCAGTAAGGAAGGAAAATTCGAGCGGCAGAAGAACCGGTTTACCACTCCGTTCGGTAAGGAGGAGGGGCAGCTTCCGGTAGAACCGAACCGGTACCGGCTGATCTGGGCGCCGGTCTGTCCGTGGGCGCATCGTTCGGTCATCGTCCGTAAGCTGTTGGGACTGGAGGATGTGATCAGCCTGGGTACCCTCGATCCGATCCGTCCGGATCTTCCCTATAGTGACTGGGCGTTTACCTTAGATGAAGGCGAGGTTGATCCGGTGCTTCAGATTCATTACTTAAGTGAGGCTTATAAGAAGGCGGATCCGGATTATCAGGGGCGTTATACCGTTCCTTCCGTGGTAGATCTTACCACCGGAGCAGTGGTAAATAATGATTATTTCAACCTGACCAGATACTGGGAGGTGGAGTGGAAGGAGTATCATAAGGAGGGGGCACCGGACTTGTATCCGGAGGAGCTTCGTGACGAGATCGACGCC
>CACZRT010000243.1 GCA_902783585.1 uncultured Lachnospiraceae bacterium
ACCTGCTGCGGTGTATACTTCGGATTTCTCAGATGATCAAAGCCTTCCAGTCCGCTTAATTTCATTAAAAATGTGAGATCCAACGGGCCATTGATCCGGAAGATGCTTTCATCCTCTACCTCTAACTGCTTCATAAGTTCCCGAAGCAGGTTCTTGTCAATGGAATCCTCCACCTCTAACCGGATAACCTCTCCCCATTGTCTCTGCTTTAGCTGCTTTTCAATCTCTTTTAACAGGTCTGCCGCTTCTTCTTCATCGATGGAAAGATCCGCATTACGCATAACACGATACGGATGCGCACAGATAACTTCATAATTCAGGAACAGCTTCTGGAGATTCTTCTCTATGATCTCCTCTAAGAGAATGACCTCCTGAACGCCCTCCTGATTGCTTGGAATATGAACGATCCGCGGGAGCACGGACGGAACCTGTACCGTTGCAATATCAACAGCCAGCTCCTGCTCATCCTCCGACAGCTCATTCTCACTGTTCTTCATGACCCCTGCTTTCTTATCCCGAAGCAGCGCCCCGATATTCAATGTCTTGTTCCGGATCAGCGGAAATGGACGGGATGCGTCTACCGCCATTGGCGTCAGAACCGGATAGACATCCTTGTCAAAATAGTCATCAACATAGTTTGCCTGTGCCGGCGTCAGATCTTCATGATGCTGGATCAGATGCAGTCCGTTTTTGTTAAGCATCGGCAGGATGGAACGGTTATAGGTAGAATATTGGTCACTCATGAACTTCTTCGTTACCGGAATGATCGCATCCAACTGTTCTTTCGGCGTCATGCCTGCAATATCTTCCTTCTCGTAGTCGGCATGCACCATATCGATCAAAGAAGCCACACGTACCATAAAGAATTCATCCAGATTGGATGCTGTAATTCCCAGGAATTTGATACGTTCAAACGGACGTATACTCTTATCCTTCGCTTCTCCGAGGATCCGCTCATTGAACTGCAGCCATGACAGCTCCCGGTTCACAAAATTCGATGTCTTTTTCATATCTTTTGTCTTACTGCCTTTCTTCTCAGCCATTATACATTCCTCCTTTGCTTAAGCACCGGACGGATTCCATAGATCTGCTCAAAGAAATCTGCCTTCTCCTTAAAGGACGCTTCCTCTAACATAATATCATTGACGGTATCGACCGTGATCACTAACTTATTCTCTTTCATATTGATACTGAATTTCTCGATCTTCTGTTTATGAGATCGATCGAGGGCATTCGCAACTCTTAAGATCGCTGCAAGCTTCGCGACCAGTGTATAAGAGGCATCGCCCAGGGAATCCTTCACTTCATCATAGGCCGGAAGGAACTTGGTATTATACTTCACCGCATTGGCGACCTCTTCCCGTTCCTTATGGGAGATTCCGAGTAACTCCGTCGACATGATGATACTGTAGGAATTATTACCGACATCCTGAAGATTGATGAACTTTCCACAGTCATGTAGGATACAGGCGATCTGAAGCTGCAGCCTTGCACGTTTGCCAAGTCCGTACTCCTTTTTCAGACTATCGAAGATGGCAAGCGCAAATTCCGTTACATAGTCTGTATGCTTCTGATTGCTGCGATACCGCTTGGCCATTGCTGTTGCCGAAGCAAGAATGTTCTCATCAAATGGATGGGCTACATATTTCTTCTCGATCTCCATATAATCCGCAACGATTCCGTCACTTAAGTTGATGTCGTGCAGATAGATCTTCTCTGCCTTCGTGGTCTGCAGCATCTTGCGGTATATAATGATCGCAGGACGGATCAGCGTTGCCCGCTCGTACGGAATTCCGTACTTGGTGGACATATCCTGCGGCGACATATTCTCGATCCTCTTATATATGTAGTCGATCTGTTCATTCGACAGACTGTCCTTCAACTTAAGCTTCGGGGCGATCTTCTGCAGCACCTCGATCTCATCACCGATGGCAATGACATTCTTGATCGTCTTATCCCCCAGATACATCGTATTAAATGTCGTGAATTCGTTCTGAATATATTCTTCAATGACCTCATCCCCATTGGTGATCCGGGATTCGATACCGACCATCATATCCCGCACACGGACGGTTCCGATCCGGATATTCTGGGTTGCGATCAGCCGGTGCTTCTCAAACAATGATACCTGTACGCTTCCGGCGCCCATATCCACCAGAACCGTATTCCTTCCCGTGATCTCGTCGAATTCCGGCATGGTCATGGCGCAGCCCTTTAACATCATGAACCGATGCTCCGAATTGCTTAAGATATCTACGATCAATCCGGTCCGAAGCTCGATCAGCTCCAGCAGCATCGGGCTGTTGCTCGCCTCACGGAATGCACTAGTTGCATATGCGCGATAATCTTCCACCCCGTATTCCTTCATCTTCGCCTTGAACTTATTCAGGCAGCTGCACAGCTCCTTGATCTTCTCATTGCTCATATACCCCAGACGATAGGTGTCGCTTCCCAGATCCAGCATAGCGCTGATACAGTCCACCTCTTTCGCCCCCCATTTGGAATTCAATTCAAAAATCTTCATGGTCACATCGCTGGACCCGACATTAATTGCGGCAAACATATGGTATGCCATATACACTCCTCCTTTTATGCACCGCTGATGATTCCTTTGAATCTATTATGACTGATTCTTGTAATTCCCCAAAATCTTAAAATCCACGGTCTCACTCTTAATTCCAGTCAGTGCGTTAATAACCTTCTGGTCACTCAGGTTCCCCTCAAACGTAATGAAAAACCGGTATTCCCATTGTTTATCAATGATCGCCTCAGACTCTATGCTTGTCATATTCAGATCATTGAATATAAAATGCCCGAGCGTGTTATACAACGTACCACTCTCATGCGGAAGTGAGAAGCTTAATGCGATCTGATCGGCGTCCTTCGTGTATACCTTGTCTTTGGAAATCACGACAAACCGCGTCGTATTATGCTTCTGAAGATTGATATTCTCCTGCAGGATATCTAATCCATACAGCTTAGCGGCACGCACACTGGCAACTGCTGCCTGGGACTTATCCTGATCTTCCTGTACTTTCTTGGCACTGACTGCCGTATTCGCCATACTGACAATATGCCAGTCGTGTTCTTCCAGATATGGCTTTGTCTGCATGATGGCCTGCGGGTGGGAATAGACCGTCCTGATATCTGACAGCGACGCACCCGGAATGCCAAGCAGTGCCTGAGACACCGTCAGATTCACGCCTCCAACAATGGATACATCGTACTCCTCCAACAAATGATAGACACCGTTTACAAATCCCGCAGAGGAATTCTCGATTGGAAGAACCCCGTATTCCGCCTGACCTTCCGCCAGACATTTTACAACATCCTCGAACTGTTCCACATGGGACATCTGAACCGCTTCCCCAAAGTAGTAAAGAAGCGCCATCTCACTGAATGCACCGGGAACTCCCTGATATACTACCCTGGTCTCCGGCGTGATCTTAAGGGAATCCACGCATTGATATTGATCGGATAGTACATGCTCCCGATCCCCTAAAATCTTATATTGATACCTGCGGCTGATGGACATGATCTGTAAGAACAATTCTTCAATACTGTGGCGATTGAATTCACTGCCGGCAAGCTTCCCAAGCCGTTCAAGCTTCTCCATCTCCCGCTGCCGGTCATAGATTGCCTTTCCGGTTCCACGCTTGCTCTCTGCCACCTCGCCGGATAACTCCATCCGCTTCTCAATCAATTCTACGATCTGTGCGTCCACCTGATCGATCTCTTCCCTGATCTGACTTAGTTCCATGTCTGTACCTCTGTATATATATTACTCGATTACACTACTCGTATTATTATTGTTTTCATCCGGTCAAGCATCGTTCTGACCGGTCGGTTTCTCCAGCATCCGCAGCATCTCCGATACCGTCATTCCGAAGATCGGATGATGGTAATACGGTGCAAGCTCAGAAAGCGGCGTTAGTACAAAGCTTCGCATCGGGATCTCCGGGTGCGGAATGCATAAGTCCTTCGCTTCGATCACTTCCTTATCATAGAACAGGATATCAATATCCAGTGTCCGCGGTCCCCAGTGAATCTCGCGGGTACGCCCATTTGCATTCTCAATCTCATGAATCCGGTCAAGCAATATCTCCGGAGAAAGCACCGTCCTGCACTCCAGCGCGGCATTCAGGAAATCATCCTGCTCCTCATATCCATACGGTTTCGTTTCCAGATACTTTGACACGATAACATCCTTGAAATCTCCATCCTCTTTGATCGACTGTACCGCCCGATCCAGATATGCCTTTTTATCACCCATGTTGGAGCCAAGGCTCAGATATACCGTATGCCAGCCGCGTTCGATCCGCACTGCCACTGTATCGATCGGCAGCTTGATCGGCGCCCATGGCTTCTTGATCTCTATTTGAATCCGTTCTAACAGGGCATACTTCTTCAGCAGCCGATCCGCGATCGTCTCCGCTACTGTCTCCAGCAGCTTATAATTCCGCTCCTCCATGATCTGTTTAATGGTATGGCAGACGTCCCCGTAATGAATGGAATACTCCAGCTGGTCCGTATGCCCCGCCTTGCTCGTATCCATATATAATACGGCAGACACCAGGAACTTCTGTCCCAGCGTATTCTCTTCGGCAAAGACGCCGTGGTGTCCGAAGACCTCCAGATTCGTAATTCTGATTTCGTCCATATGTGTTCTCTATTCTTTCTTTGAATTTTTTCTTATATGATCTGTTTACATTTACTGAATGCATTAAGTTATTCATAACATATAACAATCAAGCTCCCGCCCGCATCATGGCAAGCGCCATCTTCGCCGCCCGATAGTTTGCCTTGACATTATGCACACGGAAGATCGAACATCCCCGTTCCACTCCCCAGACCGTTGTTGCCGCCGTTCCTTCTTCCCGTTCTCCCACTGGAAGGTCAAGGGCATAGCCGATCATGGACTTGCGTGAGGTTCCAAGCAGGATCGGAAACTCAAGTTCCTTCAATACCTCCAGTCTCTTCATCATGATCAGGTTCTGCTGATAATCCTTGGCAAATCCGATTCCCGGATCAATACAGATTCGATCTGACGGAATACCGGATACTCTCGCAATCTCTATACTCTCCGCAAGATCTGTAACGACATCCTCCGGAAAATGCTCATACAACACCTGTCCATCTGTCCCCGCTCTGCGATTATGCATGAGACATACGGATCCGCCATGCTTTATGATCACAGATGCCATATCAGCATCCCATTTCAGCCCCCAGATATCGTTAATCATATCTGCACCACTTCTCATTCCGGCATCCGCCACTGCAGATTTATAGGTATCCAAGGATATAGCAATATCGAATCGTTCCCGAATGGCTTCAATGACCGGACATACACGGGCAATCTCTTCTTCATCTGAGATCTGCGTATAGCCCGGCCGGGTGGATTCCCCACCGACATCTATGATATAGGCGCCTTCCCGGAGCATCTGTTCACAAGCCTTAAGAGAGGCATCCAGACTTATATGACTCCCCCCGTCCGAGAAGGAATCCGGTGTCACATTCAGGATTCCCATTATATATACTTCGTGCTCTGTATCCAGCTCCCATTTTCCAATCTTCATGCTCATTTCCGATCATTCTAAAATGTACCCATAAAAATGGACACATGTCCTTTCAAAAATCTCACTTTTCGGACACCACCATTTATTGCTTATCAGGTGACAT
>CACZRT010000244.1 GCA_902783585.1 uncultured Lachnospiraceae bacterium
AAGTTCAGTCCGCGTCTGCCATCATACTTCGCGATCGGAAGCAGCACAAAAAATGATGTGAATTCAAACAGATTGCCGATTGTCAGCACAATACAGGTAAGCAGCGCTCCCAGTATCGGCTTCTTATTCCGGAAGAAATACATCGCCGAGATTGCAAATATACCTAAAGCGCCGTAATCCGTCCGCAGCAGCTCAGCTGCAGCCGCACCGGCCACCATGATCAAGATCCGCAGGATCACCTTCACTGCTGTCGGAAGCTTGGTATTCAGGATCAGATCCATGCAGATGATCGTCAGCATTCCGACCGCTAGCGTAAAGAAGACATTCTGATGTCCGAACTCAATGAATTTACCTTTGAAGAGTTGATTCCTGCTGATCCAAAAAGCAAGATCGAACGGAATCTCCGAAACTAGCGCAAATATAGCAAGTCGGAGCAGATATTTCCACCGGTTCCTCGTATATTTAAAGCCCTCGATCAACAGGAAGATGAAGATCGGAAAGCCCAACCGTCCGATCAGACGAAGAATGTAATACACGATCACGATCGGTTCCGGAATCCCGCCGGTAAATGAATAATCGATCATACCGCCATTCGCATAGATCCCGCGCTCTATGATCGTTGCCGCAAAATGATCAATAAACATGGTAATGATCGCGATCAATTTAATCGTACTTCCCGATATTCCCTTCTTCTCCTGCATAATGATTCCCTTTCTCTTAATATGCCGTAAGCGCTCCATCCTTCACATCGATCGTGACTGTCTGATTAAGCCCCAGCTGATCCGATAAGATCAGTCTTGCAACCAGTGTCTCCACATTCTTCTGGATATACCGTTTGAGCGGTCTTGCACCATAGATCGGATCATAGCCCTGATCGATCACATAACTCTTCGCCGCATCTGTCATCTGAATCCGGATATCCCGATCCGCAAGTCTCTGATTCAAATCAGCAAGCAGTAATTCCACAATACCGCCAATATTCTCCTTTGTCAACGGTTTGAACATAATTGTTTCATCCAGACGATTCAGGAATTCCGGTCGGAAATGTGCCCGCAGCTCTTCCATTACCATGCTCTGTGCATCCTCTGTGATCTGCCCGGAGGCATCAATACCTTCCAACAGATAGTTCGAGCCAATATTCGAGGTCATGATCAGGATCGTATTCTTGAAATCGACGGTCTTACCCTTGGAGTCCGTGATCCGTCCGTCATCCAATACCTGCAGCAGTACATTGAAGACATCCGGATGCGCCTTCTCAATCTCATCAAAAAGCACTACCGAATATGGCTTTCTCCGAACCGCCTCGGTCAGCTGTCCGCCCTCATCATAGCCTACATATCCCGGAGGCGCTCCGATCAGACGGGAGACAGAATATTTTTCCATATATTCACTCATATCGATCCGCACCATATTGGCTTCATTATCAAAGAGGGCAGCTGCCAGCGTCTTGGCAAGCTCTGTCTTGCCGACACCGGTAGGACCTAAGAACAGAAATGAGCCGATCGGCTTGGTCGGATCCTTGATCCCTGCCTTCGAACGTATAATGGATTCGCTCACCAACTGAACCGCTTCATCCTGTCCGACTACGCGCTTGTGCAGCTCGCGATCTAAGTGCAGTGTCTTATTCCGCTCGCTTTCCGTCAGCTTTGCAACCGGGATTCCGGTCCAACGGGATATGATCTTCGCAATCTCTTCATCTGTGACACTCTCATGTACCAGCTGATGCTCATTGGTTTTCAGCCGTTCTTCCTCTTCCTCTAATTCTTTCTTAAGCTCCGGCAGCTTACCGTACTGCAGCTCTGCCGCTTTATTCAGATCATAGTTACGCTGTGCGATCTGAATCTGATTATTCATATCCTCAATGGCTTCCCGAAGTCTGGTTACCTTATCTACCTCCTGCTTCTCCCGCTCCCAGTCTGCCTTCGCGCCCGCAAAGGTCTCCCTAAGCTCAGCCAGTTCCTTCTGCAGTTCCTCTAACCGCTCTGTACTTAGGCGGTCATCCTCCTTCTTCAGCGCCGCTTCTTCAATCTCCATCTGCATGATCTTCCGGGACATATCATCTAATTCCATTGGCATGGAATCCAACTCCGTCTTGATCATCGCGCACGCCTCATCCACCAGATCGATCGCCTTATCCGGCAGGAACCGGTCGGAGATATACCGATTCGAAAGGACAGCCGCAGACACCAGCGCGCCATCCGTAATCTTCACTCCATGGAAGACCTCGTAGCGTTCCTTCAGTCCACGCAGGATCGATATGGTATCCTCCACCGTCGGTTCATCTACCATGACTGGTTGGAACCGTCGCTCCAAAGCCGCATCCTTCTCAATATACTGACGATATTCATCTAAGGTAGTCGCGCCAATACAATGCAGCTCTCCACGCGCCAGCATCGGCTTCAGCATATTACCGGCATCCATAGCGCCATCCGTCTTCCCGGCACCGACAATGGTATGCAGCTCATCAATAAATAATATGATCTTGCCGTCACTTTTCTTCACTTCATCCAAGACCGCCTTCAGTCGTTCCTCAAACTCTCCGCGGTACTTGGCACCGGCAAGAAGCGCGCCCATATCCAGCGCATAGACCTGCTTATCCTTCAGTCCGTCCGGCACATCGCCGCGCACAATTCTCTGGGCAAGCCCTTCCACGACCGCCGTCTTACCAACACCCGGTTCTCCGATCAGAACCGGATTATTCTTCGTCTTACGGGATAGGATCCGGATCACATTCCGGATCTCAGAATCCCGTCCGATGACCGGATCCAGCTTCTGCTGTCTGGCACGCTCCACCAGATCATATCCGTATTTGGCAAGGCTGTCATAGGTTGCCTCCGGATTATCCGTCTCCACCGACTGATTCCCCCGTACATTCATAAGTACCTTCAAGAATCCGTCTCTGGTAATCTTGTGATTGGCAAATATATTGCGTACCGCCTTATTCGCCTTCTTGATCATAGCGAGGAAAATGTGTTCCACCGAGATATAGGAATCTCCCATCTGCTTGGACTCATTCTCCGCGTCCATCAAGGTCATGGTGAACTCCCGGCTCATATAGACATCACTGGTTCCCGTCACCTTCGGACGATAGGCGACTGCCCGCTCACAGTCTGTCTTAAAGGCGTCATAATTCACATCCATGCTCCGAATCAGCTTCGCGATCAGGGAGTCATCCACGGTGATCAAGCTAAGGAGCAAATGCTCCTGATCGATCTCCTGATTATTATATTCATATGCCAGCTTCGTACAATTCTCTATAACTTCTAATGATTTCTTCGTAAACTTCTCTGCATCCATAATTCTTACCTCCTGTCTCTATATTTTATGCTCTATTCAAAATATAACACTGTAGATTCACCATGTCAACAACTTTTTAGCACTCAACATTAGAGAGTGCTAATAATTCGTTATGAAAGCAAACTGCATGCAAGCATGAATTCAGCTTGGCGGGGCTTCGCACAAAAAAAGCAGAGTGCTTCTTCCACACTCTGCCTTAAGATCAACTTCATTAATAATCCATATATTCCAGAACGCTTGCCCCAAGTCCAAGCACCATGATAATGATAAGTGCGATTCCGGCCAGAATCGACAGGATCAGGCTGATAATACCAAATACCCTTCCTACGGTTGCCATACCCTTATTCTTAATCGGTCCATTCTTAGTTGCAGCACCGGCAAGTACCAATGCAACAATCGCCAGAATGAATCCCGGAACCACGTATGCGCAGATCATCGGAAGCGACATCAATCCACAGATCATACTGGCGATTGCTTTTCCGGAGGTCCGAAGCGGTTCCTGCTGATAATAATTGTAATTATTAATCGTCTGATTATATGGCGGCTGCCCATTCATCGGTGGATTCCCGTACTGCGGCTGTCCATTCATCGGCGCATTTCCATACTGTGGCTGTCCACCGTACATCGGCTGACCACCATACTGCGGTTGTCCACCATAAGAATTCTGCCCATTATATTGATTATTATCCATATTTATCATCTCCTATGTATCATAAGTACCGGCATAAAACACGTATATATAAAGAAAAACCACTGTCATAACGGCAATGGTTTCTCTTCATACTTGAATGTAAAAAGTATTAATAGCTGCTCATTGCAGATCCTACAGCGCCAACAGCAAACAGGATAATCCAAACAATGATAGAAATGATACTTAAGATCAATCCGATAATACCAAGAATCTTACCAATCTTAACCATCTTGGAATCATCATTAAACTGCTTTGCCTGACCAGCAAATACAAGTGCAACGATTGCAGGTACAATACCGATACCGTAAGAACATGCTAATACAAC
Source organism: uncultured Lachnospiraceae bacterium (assembly GCA_902783585.1). Lineage (GTDB taxonomy): Bacteria > Bacillota > Clostridia > Lachnospirales > Lachnospiraceae > CAG-632. The sequence goes on from CACZRT010000244.1 coordinate 4,314, forward strand.
AGCTGCGATACCACATGCTAAAGTAGCAATCTGCTTGCCTCTTGGGAATTCACTCATTTTCTCTTCCTCCATTCACATTTTGCTTTGCTTTGTTCTTATATAAA
>CACZRT010000245.1 GCA_902783585.1 uncultured Lachnospiraceae bacterium
ACGCTTCCCTTATCATCCGTATGACGGATCCAATAATAACCGTCCATCGGATGAGAGATGGTATAGAACAGATATCTCCATTTGTCTAATGAAAAATATTTACGCATCCTGCTCATCTCCCTTCTCCGTCCCGGTATTATCATTATTTTCAACTTCTTTGTCTTCAGCCTCTTTACTTTCTGTCTCTTTGCTCTCAGCCTCTTTACTTTCAGCCTCTTTGGCGATCCGGTCTAAGAGTCCGCCTTCGCCTTCATGTTCAAACATGTTAGACTGCCAATCCACATTGACCGGTGCCCGTTTCTTAAACTCAAAATGTATAATGCCCCGCTTCTTAAGCTGCACAAATACGACGATCAGTATGATCAGGATGATCAATACGGTAAGATAGACATTCGCATGCTCTGTCAGATAATCATTCCGGTAACGCTTATATGCTACGGAATAATACTCTCTTGCCATTCCAAGCTTTAAGTACTTCATGGCGCTTTCATAATCTCCGGCTGTCAGATATGCCTTACCGATACCGGTATTGGCAAGCTCGTTATTCTCGTCTAAGAGAAGAACCTGTCTCCACAGATCGACCGCTTCTGCCTCATCGCCGTCGTACCGAAGCCCAACCGCTTCATTGATCAGACGTCCATATTCTGTCGTCTTGAAATAAGTTACCTTCGCGGTCGTCGCATCCAGTACCAGAAGATCTCCGCCGATATCCTCAATCGCTGTCGGCAGCTGGAAGGTTCCTTCCTGCGTGCCAAGTCCGCCGAAGATATAGAGCAGGTTGCCTTCGTGATCGTAGGTAAAGATCCTGCCACGCTTACGGTCTAAGCAGGAATAGATACCATGCTCGCGATACACAACATCAATGAACTGTGACGGACCGGAATAATCCGTTGTGCCGTCAATCTGAAGGTCACCGCCAAGATTCTCATTCGTTCCCTTCTTAATGACATCCTCACCCTTCGGGTTCAGACGCCGAACACCCTGAATACCATTTGCGTCAATATTGGACGCATATACGAATCCGTCCGGATCAATGTCCACGCCTGTGAACTCCGTCGGGATAAAGAGCTGGGACTTCGCACGTTCTTCCTTGGATGCCAGCTTCCGCCAGAAACGCTCCCACAACGTAATCTCTACGTTAATGGTTCCGAAGAATCCGGTGAACTCACCATTGGTTTCAAATACCATGATACCCTCAAACATATTCTGTGCGATACAGTATACACGGTCTGCATAATCGACTGTTACCTTCAACGGTACGAAGACAAATCCGTCTTCCAATACCTCGGCTGTCGGATTATCTACGATACGTGCAAGGGAATCATCCTCATTCAATACCACGATCCGGTTATTCTGGGAATCTGCAATATATAACTGATTCGATTCAGATACCGCAACCCCGGTAGGCTGCTTGAAGGTATCCTCCGTTCCGTTGTTATCAAAGGAACTGATGATATTTAATACCTTCGTCATCTTTGCATCCATGATGACGATCCGGTTATTACCGGTATCCGCCAGATAGATCTTGCCATCATCCGACACACACATATCCTGCGGTGTTACAAACGCTCCGATCGGCTCGCCATCATAGGTCAGATTATTGCCGGTTCTGGAGAAATCCGGCTCATACGCTGCCGGTGTATATACAATATCTTCCCAGTAATTATAGTTATACGTGGTGTACGGAAGCTCTTCGGCCCCGGTCAGTCCACCCACTCCGATGACAACTGTTGCTGCTGCCAGAAGAAGTGCGGATACTCGTTTTACAAATTGCTTTGCTCTCATATCTACACCCCCTTACTCTTTCATACCGGATGATGTCATCGTCTCTAAGACATTACTCTGACATATCAGGAAGAAGATAATCGGAACTGCCGCGATAATGAAGGTAACGGCTGCTGCCGCGCCTGCACGTGCCACACCGCCGGCTGTAATCTGCTGCAGAGAATACTGTAATGGCTTCAACTGCTCATCCCGCAGGAATAAGGAACCGGTATTGCCCCACATCTGCTGGAACTGGAAGATCGCCAGTGTCAGCCACGCCGGCTTTACATTCGGCATAACGATCTTCCAGAAGATCTGCCATTCCTTCGCGCCATCCAATCTCGCTGCTTCCATCATGGAATCCGGAAGCTGCTCCATAAACTGTTTCATCAAATACAAACCCATACCGAACGACCACGCGGGGAGGATCAAAGCCAGATACGTATTATTGATATGCAGCCAGCTGATGATCAGGTACTGTGGGATCTGTGTTACGGTCCATGAGAACATCATGGATAATACTACCATTGAGAATAACTGCTTCTTAAACGGGAAGTTATTCTTTGCCAGCGGATAAGCGGCCATGGACGCTACAACAACGTGTCCCACCATACCGCCGCCGGTGATGATGATCGTATTCAATATGTACCGGGAGAACGGTACCCAGGAGTCATTCATCAGCACAAACAGGTCTGAGAAGTTCTCTAAGGTAGGATTCCGTACAAAGATCCGCGGTGGGAATTGATACAACTCATCCAATGGCTTCAATGCATTGTTTACGATCATTACCAGCGGTAATACCATAAATGCACCACAAATAATCATGATTACAAATAGAAGGGTATTGCCTGCAAATGACCGGTTTAGCTGCTTCTTTTTGTTGAAAAGATGCTTTTTTGGTTTTTGAACTTTTTCTTTTTTCTTCTTTGCCAAAGCTATTCCCCAACCCTTCCTAATATTTTCTGTACCAGTTTGTTCGTTCCTACCATCAGTAAGAACAGAATCGTTGCAATCGCAGATGCATAACCCATTTCAAATCTTGTAGAGCCATAGTCCAGCAAGTGCGTAACAATGGTTGCACCGGCGTAGTTGACAGATGGGTTACCTGCAAGGTTAATTGAGATATCAGCAACCGCAAAGGACTGTGTGATCTGCATAACCGCACCGAACATCAGCTGCGGCTTCATAGCCGGAAGTGTTACATACCATAATTCCTGCCAGCGGTTCTTGACGCCATCCAATGCTGCCGCCTCGTACATACTTCGGTCAATGGTCTGGAGTCCGGCTATGAATGACAGGAAACCGGTTCCGAGTGATAACCACAGCTGTACGACGATCAATACCGGAAGGACATATTTCTCTGTCTGCATCCACAGTATCGGTTCGTTGATAATATCTAATTTCAGTAAAATACCATTCAAATATCCGTAACGGTCGCCGGTCAGGATCAGTGTCCATACCAGATATGCATTTCCGCAGATAGACGGTGCATAGAAGATCAAGGTAAGCAACGCCCGTAAGAATCCATGGAATTCATTGATGATCCATGCAAACAGCAGACAAAGCATGTAGCTGACCGGTCCGGTAATAACCGCAAAGATCAAGGTGTTCTTTAAGGCGATGGTGAAGATATTATCCTCTAAGAATAACTTCACGTAATTGCGCCATCCGACAAAGGTCGGGAACTCCAGCATATTGAAGTCCGTAAAGCTTAGAATTATGGACATCAGCACCGGCAGCACCGTAAAGAAGAAGAACAGGATAAAATAGGGTGCCATCATGAAGTAGGATTCTTTGTTCCGCTTCATCTGATAGCCGATGGAGCCCTGCTTCTTGGCAATTGCCATGGCTGACTCGGCAGAACCGCTTGCTGTACCGGAAGCCTTCCCCTGATCTGATCCGTCATCTGTATTCATTTCTGAAACCTTCTGACCAGCAGCCTCAGATTCTGCTGCCGTATCCGTCTCTGTTACTACAGCCTCTTCTACAGCTTCCGTCGTTTCTGTATTCTTACTCATTCTGCCACCTCCTTCTTCTCCGCCAGCGGAAGTTCAAATTCTGTCCGCTTGTAATCAATCTCTGCGTTAATATATAAGACATTATCCATCAATTCCTCACGCGGCGTCGCGACGTACGTTCGACCGGTACTGCTTGAATCTGTCGTTACCGTATAGAACGCGTTGTTGACATTACGCCAAGTATAATACCCGCCGGGTACCTGTGGGATTCCACGAACCTGTTCGAACTGTTCCATCAATTCATTGTAGTCCTTGATCGGCCATGACAGATTCGCAAGAGCATCTAAATTCGCCGTTGCCACTCTCGCACTGGCTCCCATCAGACTCTCCATCTCTCTGCCATACAAGGTCTGCGTCTCAGCGGATGTCCACCATTTTAAGAATTCCCAGCTCTCCTCCGGATGCTCCGTATTCGCCATGATGATATCGGCAAGTCCGGTGCTTCCGGTTGCATGATTGATGGTGCCATCTTCATTCAACACACCCGGCACAACCGTGAAGTCCCATAAGCCTTCAATATCCGGTGCAGATACCTGCAGGTTATTATAGGTCGTATAATCGGAAATGATGATCGGACATTCACCGGTACGGAACCGTTCCTCCACGCTGGTCGCTTTATCTAATTTATAATCCGTATAGTATTCGCAATATTCCTTGAAGGTATTGACTGCAATATCGGAATCGAGTGCAGAAGCATCTCCGCTTTCGGTATAGTATTCTCCGCCATTCTGGAACAGCAGCATTGCAAAGATCTGCTCGGAAGGCAGCATACCGAATTCCATCTGATTCTTGGACAGCACCGTCATGGCAACCTTCACTTCATCCCAAGTCTGTGGAACATCCAGTCCGATCTCGGCTAAGATATCCTTCCGGTAGAACATCATCGGGAAGGTCTGTGTATCCGGCAGCGCGTAGGTTGCTCCATCAAAGGAGAACGGAACCACTGCACTTTCCGAAAACCGCTCTTCCACCTCCGGATAATCCTCAAACTGCGTCAGATCCAGTACCGCATTACGAAGACCGTAATTCACAGGTGTATCATTACCGGTATTTAAGACGGCTCCGGCAATACCGTTCGTATTCGCCACCTGGATCGCAACATCCGGACCTTCGCCGGCCAGCGTTGCACGAAGCAGGGTATTCATATCAACCAGCTGCACATTCACATTAATACCGGTCTCATTCGTAAAGTTCTCATCAATCAACGCCTTGATAACATTCGCCTGATCCCGTCCGGTACCAACCCAGAGTGTTAAGGTCGTTCCTTCGTCATCCTCCACGACATTACCGATCTGGTTATAATCTATAATGAAGGAGTAGAACAATCTCTGCATCTCGTATCCGGCGCCTGCAAACCAGTTCGAAGAAGCGATCGTCGGCTGACTGTCTGCCGAATAGATCATGATCCGGTCGATCTGCAGCGGCTGCGGAAGCACCTGTGTGATCCAGTTACCGCAGGCACGGACATTTACCTTATAAGAAGAGATAACCTCTGTAAACCGCTCCTCATCCTTAATTAATTCTGCCAGCTGATCACTCATGGTCTCTAGGACGGTTAACTTGTCACTGTTATTACCGGCTGTTACCCGAAGGGCCGCAAGTGTCGAATCAATTCCGTCCTTTGCCTCTACCAGCTCTCCCTGTAAGCTCGGAAGGCTTGCTTCGATCTGATAGTCACGGTAGACATCCGGAGATACGCCGGTAATATAGATTACCTGACGATATATGGAGTTAAGAAGCTGTACGGTCTCCTGCACCTGACTGATAATTCCCGCCATATCACCGAGAACCACCTCCATCTTCAAGGTGTGATGACCCGCCTCTAAGTATACGGCATACGGATTTCCATTCTCATCGGCAATCACTTCATTTCTCCATGTCTGCTCGTAAGCAAATCCATAATCCTGCAATTCATCAAACGGTACTTCATCATCAATATAGATCTTCCGGCATACATCAATACCACGTACAAAGTTCTGCTTACAGAACATGGAAATGTTATAATAACCGCTCTGCTCTACATCAAAATCCCACTCGATCCACTGTCCTGCTTCCTGCCATGAGGTACCTCCAATGGTATTATTCAGAAGGAGCTTCGGACTGGACGGATAGACCGCCGGCGATGACTGATCCTGTCTCGGATATAACATCTGTGAGGACATCTTGGATGCGTTCTCTGCTTCGATCCGGATATTCTGTCCGGTGGAATCACTATATCCTGCCGCATCCCATGCCGCCTTCACACTTGCGTAATCCAGAACCTCTTCCGGATTGGTCAGTGTCAAGCTGTGAATTAACATCGGCTCTTTCTGGGACATAATCGTAATCGTATGCGTTCCCGCCTCTAAGTAGATACGGAGCGGATCCACAATATATCCGTTGGAATCGTAGATATAAGAGTTCACCCATTCCGGTGCTTCAACAGCCTCCGGCTTCACCTGAAAGCCCTGATTATCGGTCTCCCAGTTCTTCACTTCAATTCCATTCTCATCTATGTAGGTCTCACTGACATCGGTTACCCAGATCCGGTTCAATTCGATCAGGGATAATTCTTCATACGGAAGTGCGCCATCTATAAAGAAGGCTCTCTGGATCTCAGAGGTCTTTCCCTCTACCGGATAATACTCCAATGAAAGCGCATAGTAACCGGCATCCTTCACATCCACCTCGAATTCTACCAGATCCTGCTCACCGGTATAGATACTGTCACCGGTCACTCCTTCATAATCCTTATAGATCTCCGGAGTCTTTTCCTTACCATTTTCCTCGTAACGCACCACCTGATCTGCGCCAACCGTGATCGATGTGTCCGGATACTTGGCGTCGTGCTGCGTCAGATACGTATTGTAATTCGGGATCGACGGATCTACCGAATATGTACTGACGATCTGTTCATAATCATCCATGGACTGATCCGTCTTCGCCTGCAGCGTCAGTCTCGACCCCGGTCCCAATGTAATGATCAGTGCCGCTACCAATCCAACCGACAGCGCCTGTTTTCCCAATTTGTGTCGTCTCATGTTAACCTCTTTCCTGCGGGAGCCCCCCACATATGCTGAACCTCGTTATTACTCGTTATCTTTGATTTGATATCTCTTACTCTTACGATATCTATATGCTTATAACTGCCGTTGCTCATTCCTGTCGATACCACTCATCTTCCCTCTCATCCTCTGACGCCGGCGGCATATACGCCTTCAGCATATGCTCCACCGGGAAGGTTGCGAGATAGCAGAACGCACCCGGAATCACCAGGATCGTCAACATCGGCAGCTTCGTCAATACGAGCCATCCCGCAAATACCACTCCGAATGCGAGCGGAAGGGATATATAAATATATCGAAATGCCATTACGAATGACAATTTGATCAGATTCACCATAGTATTCTCAAATCGCGAAAACACCGGTATAAAACATACCAATATGCAGGCACCGATCACCGCCAGCAGATTGTAGACCCACAGAAGCGTATTCACACCCTCCTCTGAACGGGCAAGCGCCAGCTGTCTTCCAAACCATATTCCCGCTCCAATGATCAGGCATACGATCGATATCAGCATTCCCTTCAGAACCGTTCGTTTCATGGACCGGAAGAATTCCTTCGCCACATACCCGCTGTCCCGTCTAATACTCTTGATCACCGTATAATAGAATGAGGTCGTTGCCGGTACGATCGTTATGACCGGAATGCAGCAGATCAGCCAGAGCACCGTGGCAAATATCAGCTGTCCGCATTTGGTAAGTACCGTTACCACCGTTCCGTCCGGTCCGAAGAACTCCTTCACTGTAATTCCTCCCTGATCGGATAAGATGTCAGATCCGGCAGTTCATCCTGCGTGATCACGATCTCATTTTCATAGAATTCTTTTAACTTATCTGTTTCTGTATATTGGTCACTGTAGGTATAGACCATAACATCCTTCGCCACGAATTCCGATCCCCAAGTACACCAGAAGCCCCACATCGCGCCATCCCGCTTGGCAAGCTCGGGATCAAAGACACAGCCGTTCTCGGACAATACCACCATCTTCTTCGCCGAAGTATAATCCGCAGCCTCCAGATACTTGTTCACCTGTGAGGTATAGACATGCTCGCCCGGATAGATGTCTTCACCGATGATATCCACATATTCATCACCCGGATACCACTCCGCATCCTGTCCGTTCCATACCCAGATCAGATTATTCAATCCATATTCATTGGTTAATTTATCATATAATAGAATGTACAGCTGCTTATAGGCTTCCGGTCCGCTCGCGCCCCACCAGAACCAGCCGCCGCTTGCTTCATGAAGCGGTCTCCACAGGATTGGAACTCCTTCATCCTGTAAGATCAGAAGCTGCTGTGCGATCGCATCAATATCCTCCATCAGAAGATCATAGCCTTCCGGATCTTCCCCGTTCATGATCTTTGCAAGATCAATATTGGTGCTGTCATTATAGAACCCGCTGTACCAGTTGCCGGTCAGATATTTCTCCGGTGCATTCCAATGCCAACAGAAGGTCACGATCCCGCCCTGCTTCCAATATCCGATCGCCGCCTGTGTCGCCATACTCTTACTGCCGTTTGCCACACGGGACGGAGAATATTCGATCAGATCCAGGCCCAGCACTGCCGGCGTCTTACCGGTCTCCTTCTTAATGACTGCAAATTCCCGTCCATTCATACCATCCTGAGAATATTGTCCGGACAGGATATTCGTTCCGTAATTATCCGCCAGATAGCTCATCAGACGCTTGGTGTTCTCCGTGGCATTCGGATTGACAAGCTCTGCCGATACATCATAGAAAGACGGATCGATCGGTTCTGAGGTCTGAACGATCAACTGATCCAGATCGATATATCCCCAATACTTAGATACCGCCACTTCATGGCTTCCGGCGGTCAGATATACCCGTGAGATCACAGAATCATTAAAATCCTTCTGATCCGTCACAATGGTTCCCAACGACTCATCGTCCACCGTTATATAATTCTCCTTATAATCACTGGAGGCTGTAAGGAAATTCAGATCATAGAAGCCCTCTTCATCAATCGTGACCGAAAAGGTGCAGGAATCACCATCATTCTGAAATCCGGTCGCATAACCGGTTCCGGAATAATCCGTGCGTCCACTTTCGCTTGTAACATTGCCCGAGAGCTTAGCGTCCTCTGCCTCATAGGTGCCTACGATCTCCGGAACATACGCCTGATCCGGCTCACTCCCGGCATCCGTCACCGAACCGGTATTCCTGACACAGCCGGTCAGCATTCCGGTCACTCCGAGCGACGCAAGTATGAATTTGTAACCTTCTTTTCGATACTGTCTGTTCCCCATTATATAGCCCCATATCTATATCTACACCTGATATTATTATATAATAAATGTGCTGCCATCGCAATAAAAAACCTCGCTCTGACAATGGTAAAACTGCTTCCGTATATCTCTTATGACGGCAGTAATCCAAGCAGGATCAGCTGCTCATTCTCGGAATCCTCTGCCTTCCGGATCTCTACCGTATGCTCGGCTGCCGAATCGGAAGAATAGGCTTCCTCTGCCGTAATCGCATTACCCCATCCACCGGTGAAATCTCCGTGAATGGTATGTGCATACTCTCCATCAATCCAGATCTCATAGTCTCCGCTCTTACCATCCGTCGTTTTCATATAGAGAATTCCCAGATTCCGGAAATCCGCCGTGAATGTGATCCCACCATCACCCTCTGTCGTCTTCCAGCCGTTCGGAAATTGCCAGATCGTATCCTCTTCGGCAAAGGTACCAAGCACATCTGGTGTGATCGACTGAGAATCCCATAGATCTCCATCCATGTATTTATCCTTTGATAAGGCATCCGCAACCTGGAACTCCATAGACGCAGCACTTTCCCGGTTCTCGTATACATGATTCAGATAGCTCCACAGGATCTCGCCAACGACCGCATGTCCCAGTCCGGATGGATGAACCTCATCTCCCGACAACTCTTTCGCTGTATAATGACCATCATCCATCATTGCATGCATACAGTTACTGTAGCTTACCATCGGCAGGTTATAATGAAATCCCGTCAGCACGTGACTGTTCTGCGCCGTTGCCCCGTTCGTCTGTGCCATGAACAGCAGCATGACCGCCGGTGCCTCTTCCGACAATAACAGCTTACGGATCAGATTCTCATAGGAACATTTATAAAAATTACTGTCTGCATCATTCACAGAGAATTCTACCAAAACCACATCCGGGTGATAGGCAAGAACATCCCGGTTCAGCCGATGGAGTCCCAGATAAGAATCTGTTCCACCGATTCCCGCATTTACAAAGGTTATATCGCTTTGCGGAAACCGATCCGTCCACCACTGCTGATAGATCTCCGCATACGGTCTCACCTGCTCCACCTGATCGTCCTTGCTTCCTTCGGCAATGGTCCCCTGTGTGATAGAACCTCCGATACAGGCGACCGTGATCGGTTCGCCCTGCTCCGCACGCAGCATTACCGACGCAAGCTCCGCATCATTACAGCTCTCCCACGCATCGGATGCCGCCAACTCTTCCTCTGTTGCAAAGCTCGTAGGAAGCGGCAAATATTCTTCACTCTTCGTATCGTTCTCCATATTCTCCTGCTCCCCCTGTGCATTCCGGTCATCTGACACCGATAGATCCTGCTGATCCGGCTCTGTGATTCCGGTGCCTGTACATCCGGCGCAAGCTGCAGAAAGCAGAGCAGCAAGAGCCATCGCCGACAGCTTCCTGCATGCTTTCTTCCATTCCTTCTCCCAACCGGTCCTTTCAATACGGACCGATCCTGCATCTATTCTTCTGTAAGAATACCTTGATGTTCTCATACGTTCTTTGAATCCCCTACGAATTCCGTCTTACTTATCAACAGGAACATAGAATGGTGCCAGCGGAATGCCCGCCTGATTATATACATTCACCTTGCCATAGTTGAAATAACCATAGCGCAGATAGGAGATCTTCCGATTGTCTGTCTGAATCCGTATGGTCTCGCCGTCAATCTCTGCCGAAAGCGGGAACCAATCATTCTCATCCTCCGATCCTTCGAATCCAATCGGTGCATTCGGATCATCATTTCCTACTGCTGCATGACGGATATCCAGAAGCTCGTTATCCTTTACCTCGATACCGCCGTAGGTATTCCGGAAGAATATGTGGATTATGGCATCCTCTGCTTCCACATGATCAAGCTCCATAGCCGTACCGGCTTCCTGACTGCCGTACACATGCTCCAATACATACTTCGCTGTACGTTCTCCGGGCGTCTTCTTGTCAACAGGATGTACATTGTCATATTCACCAAGATCGATAAGTACCACCAATCCGGCATTCCCGGTCCGTTTCACTGCCTGTTCCTGTGCAAGACGGGTTCTGCCCCACGCACAGTCGTCCACATCATGCTTACCGATGAACATCGGCAGCTGCAGATCAATAAAGGTAAGCTCCGGATCTTCAAAATCCGTCCGGTACTGCCCGATCAATTTCTTCAGCAGAACATCATAGCGGTCTGTCTTGTTCGTATCTTCTTCTCCTTGATAATAGAGAACACCCTTGATCGTATACGGCAGAATCCTCTGCATCATTGTGTAGTATAATCCGTATGGGCGATAGAGAGACTTTCTTCCCATCGGTGGCGGCCAAGGATAATCACCGGCCTGCTCATTGATGGCCTCCTGTGTAATATCCGGCTGATCAGCCTTTAGCTTATCAACCCGCTGATAATAGTCTGACAACCGATTATTATAGTCCTCAAGCAGCGCATCATATTCTTCCTCTGTCTGATTCCGGATAATCTCCTCATAGGACTCATGATAAGGAATACCCTGCGGAACGGAAAGCAGATTCTCCTTACTCAGCCAGCAGGAGATTGAGGTCCCGCCCTGATAACAATCTACAATACCGATCGGAACCTGCAGTTCCTTTGCCAATGTCTTCGCATAGTAATATGCAACTGCCGACATATCGCGAAAATCCCCATTTTCACAGATATGCCAGTAACGATAACTCTCCTGTTCGATGAGCGACTCATCTGCAACCGGAGTCTTCACTACATTATAATAACGAATCTCAGGATGAGCCTCGGATAATTCAATATCACCATTCTGTGCGTTCTGCAGTTCTAATTCCATATTGGACTGACCTGCTGCCAGCCACACTTCACCATACGTCAGGTTATGGATCGTCACATTCGAATCCTGACCCTGAATGGTCAATTCATAGGTTCCGCCTGCAGCATGCGGGGACAGCTTCACCTGCCATCTGCCATCCGCAGCACAGGTATCTACCTGTTCCTTCGTATGATGTACCAGATCTGTCAGACATACCGAGATCTGCTCATTCATGGCGCCTTCGCCGAAGATACAGGTCTCCCTGTCACGAAGCAATACCATGTTATCTGAAAATATCGATGCCGGTCTCATGAAGCCTTCCTCCTAACAAAGTCATATAGCCGGGGCATACTCCCACACACTAGAGCATGACCCGGACTATATAATATAATAATTATTTAATACCTATTTCTGTATCCTGCGCTGTCAGAACGCTGTGCTCCTTGATATATGCAACAACTTCATCCAGCTTCGTGAATGCAAGTCCGACATAGCTGTCAGCTGCGCCGTAATAGATTGCGATCCTGCCGGTATCCGCATCCTGAAGTGTTGCGCATGGGAAGCATACATTCGGTACAAATCCGCGCTCCTCATACCACTCGGTCGGCGTTAATAAGAAGTTCTCACAGCGATACTTAACAATCGATGGCTGATCAATGTCTAAGATTGCGCCGCCGATGCTGTATACATATCCGTTACAGGTTCCGGCAACACCATGGTAGAACAGCAGCCAGCCCTCCGAGGTCTCGATCGGAGCAGCGCCGCCGCCGATCTTCAAGGACTCCCACCATTCACTGCCACGTCCCATGACGTGTCTGTGCTTACCCCAATATACCAGATCCGGACTTTCACTGACAAAGATATCACCAAACGGCGTATGTCCGCTGTCACTTGGTCTGGACAGAAGTACATAATTACCGCCGATCTTTCTCGGGAAGAATACCGCATTCCGGTTAAATGGAATAAATGGATTGTCAATCCGTATAAAGGTCTTAAAATCCTGTGTCTTAGCGATACCGATCGCTGCGCCGTAGAAATCGGTGCACCAGATGATATAGTAGGTATCCTCGATCTTCACAAGTCTTGGATCATAAGCATATCCCGGCATGAAGTCGTTCCCATTCTCATCTACAAAATGGATCTTCTCCTCTTCAAAGTTCCAATGGATACCATCCTCGCTGCGTCCAAGATAGATAAAGGATACACCGTTACACTGTTCACCGCGGAATACTCCGATATACTTACCCTCATAAGGTACAACGGCAGAATTAAAGATTCTTGCAACATTCTTAACCGGATTCCGGTCAATGATCGGATTCTCCGTATACTTCCAGACCGGCGCATCACCCATCTTCTCCGGCTTCTCCTGCCAAGGAATATTCGGCAGTGGTGTCTTGTCAATAAAGCTTACCTGTGACATGATTCATCCTCCATTTCATCATTCATATTATTAAAGAATCATCTGTCTGTTCGTTCATATATGATGATCCTAACATTTCATACGAAAAACATTCTCTTCGAAATCTCGTTTTTTAAGTAAATTTTACTTAAATTAATAATATAACTTTTAGCTAAATAATGCAACAGTTTTTTCAAGATTTATGACATTTTTACCAAAATTTAATTAAGACTTTCCTTATGCGCCTGAATATTGACCTCCCATGGATTACATTCGCTTTCATAAATGAAAACATCGGTCCTAGAGCAGGCCCTCCTGCTTCATATAATCCAGCAATCTTCGAGCATCCTTCCTGTGCGTAGCCTCGGTCGGATGACCGGATGCGATCCCGTCAAGCTCTACATTATGATACGGAAGCTCGTAGGTATAGACACCATCGAATCCCTCTGCCCGAACCGCTTCTACGGCTGTCAGGATATGCGGATAGGCTGTCTCACACTCCGTTCCGATCGTGCAGATGATCTTTGCCTGAGGATGCGCCTTCCTTAATACCCATAAGAAATCCTGATATGCCTTGATATATCCCTGCAAACCGGACTCCTTATGAAAATAATTACAGTCATTGGTTCCGAGGTTGATAAATATGAATTCCGGCTCGAAATCCGCGTAGTTCATGCGGATCGTCGAATCGACAAACCAGTTTACATACGGATAGAGCTTCGGCACATTATTCTCCGGCTGCTCCTCATAATCCTGATACATCCCATAGCCCGACGCGGAGATCCAGCTTGCATTCCAATTCATTTCCTTTGCCATAAAGGCGGCGTAGCACAGCTCTCCGTCCTCTTCTCTGATCGTATACTCGCTCTCCGGCTCACCAAGCACACCGTATCCGCAGGTAATGGAATCACCGATGAATTCTACCTTCGTCCGGGTATCCTCCTGATCCGGCTGCTTAACTAATTCACCGTTCTCGATCTCAATCTTCTTCACAGCCGCATACGACATGGCAGCTTCCGTGATCTTCACTACACGGATCGTATGCAGGTCACCATCGCTAAGCTCAGCAATCTCATAGTCCGTTGTTTCATGCTTTACCACGATCTCCTTCGTCTTCACGCCGTCCACATAGATCCGAAGACCTGCCTCATTCACTTCCGCGCCCTCCTGCGTGTGGATTTCCGTTTTTACCTTCATTCCTCCTGCAGAGTCTCCCGCAACCGTCATTTCTTCTGTCGCTGTCCCCCTTACGGTAAATGTCATGGAGCTGTTGGTAAATCCAAGATAATACATCTCATCCTTCTCAAGAATCCTGCCCTCTAAGCTCACATAGCCTTGTTTCAATTCCTCAATTCCATATATATTAGTCATGCCGTTTTTCTCCTTTTTCTCTATCCTGTCCCTGCTTTCCCTGCTGCATTCGCTATAATCCTGCCGAGATCTTGAACGCGGTCACTATTCCGCAATATAATGCAGCACCTTACTCTGATAATCGCCCCACAGACCGCCGATATTGATTCCACAGTTCATCAGCGCCGCGCCGGACAGCTTCACCTCCGGATTACTTTCTTCATAATAATAGGTATCCGGATCCAAGCCTTTCAGATGAATTCGCCTTGACCGCTCATTTGGCCGTCCCATCACCTGTATGAATTCAAAGACCACTTCCTTCTTATCCTTCGATACGAACATCCATGCATCCCATGTGTTATCCTCGAACATATTGCCGATCCGATATTGATCGCCGGTCCGAACAAGCGGATTGTATTTCTTGAATTCTTCAATCTGTGCAGGAATCTCATCCCGATTCTCCTGCGGGATCTTCGTGATATCCAGCTCATAGCCGAAGGTTCCCACCATCGCTACATGCCCTCTTGTCGTAAATGGAGTACTGCGTCCAACGGTATGATTCGGACAGTCGGATACGTGCGCACCCATCGCTGAGCACGGATAGCACATGGATGTTCCATATTGAATCTTCAACCGTTCAATCGCATCCGTATCGTCGCTGCACCAGATCTGCGGCGAATAATAGAGCATACCCGGATCGAACCGTGCCCCGCCGCCGGAGCAGTTCTCAAGCAGGATATGCGGATAATCCGTTGTCAGGCGGTCCATCAATTCGTAGACACCCAATACATACCGATGCCACAGCTCTCGCTGCCGGTTCTGTGGAAGATAAGCAGATCCAACCTCGGTTAACTGCCGGTTCATATCCCATTTGATATATTCAATATTGGCACTGTCTAAGATCTTCCGCATCTGATCGTAGATGTAATCCCGAACCTCTTTTCTGGAATAGTCCAGCACATA
>CACZRT010000246.1 GCA_902783585.1 uncultured Lachnospiraceae bacterium
GAGCCCGGCTCCCCTGCGATCACATAGGTCTCAAACCGGTTGCCGTTCTCCACATCCGCAACCTGAATCTTCTCATACTCATAGATTCCCGCTGCCTCCATCAGCTCGGAATCAATGGTAATACTACCCACATAATTCAGTGCCGCCTGAACAACCACCGCACGGTGAATCTTAGATTTTAACATCGTTATGGTCATGAGTCTGTCCTTTCTCTATCACACACATTCTGTGATAGTTACTACTTCTATCTCTTTTCCGTATAACTTGATCCTCTGCTTGGTACAGGAACCCTTCGTTGAACGAATCTAGACAACCACTGCTTTCAGTATCACTTATTGCCTAGTCATAGATATGATTATCAATCAATCTCGTCTTCCCGATATAGACAGCAATCGCATTCAGAACCGGTCCTTCGATCGTCTCTACCGGCTCTAAGGTATTCCAATCCACCAGCTCTACATAATCAATCTTCGCAAGCGGCTCGGACTCGATCATATCAACGATCGCCTTCTTGATCACCTCGGCATTCTTCTCGCCCGCTTTGATCAACTCCTCACCCTTATTCAAGCTCTTAGACAAGATGAGCGCCGCCTTCCGTTCCTCGGAATTCAAGTAAGTATTCCGCGAACTCTTAGCTAATCCGTCTGCCTC
This sequence comes from uncultured Lachnospiraceae bacterium, assembly GCA_902783585.1. Lineage (GTDB taxonomy): Bacteria > Bacillota > Clostridia > Lachnospirales > Lachnospiraceae > CAG-632. The sequence goes on from CACZRT010000246.1 coordinate 652, forward strand.
GCGGATGATCGGACAGCCGACGATCTCTAAGTTAAAATTCAGATCATTTACCATGTGGCGGATGACTGCTAACTGCTGGGCATCCTTCTGTCCAAAATAAGCCTTATCCGGCTGTACGATATTGAACAGCTTGCCTACGACCGTACATACCCCACGGAAATGGATCGGTCTGGTCTTGCCGCAAAGTCCCTTCGTCAAAGTATTCATATCAATAAAGCTTGAGAAATCCGGTGCATACATATTCTCCGGCTCCGGATTGAATATGAGCGCCGCACCTGCATCCTCACATAATGCTGCATCGCGGTTTAAGTCTCTCGGATAGCTCTCCAAATCCTCAGTCGGTCCGAACTGCATCGGATTCACGAACACACTGACAACCACCCTGTCATTCTCTGCAACCGCCCGGTCGATCAGGCTCTTATGTCCCTCATGCAAATATCCCATCGTCGGCACCAGACCAACGGATAATCCTTCCTGTCTCCAAGCCTTTACCTCTGCACGAACCTCGTCAACTGTATGAACAATCTTCATCATCAATCACTCCTATTCTAGTATAATTTCTCCAACACGCTATCATCCACAGTGTACTCATTCTCTGCCGCCGGAAATGCACCGGACTGCACATCCGCAATATATGCCTTGTATGCCTCCTTCATGATCTCACCCACATTTGCATACCGCTTCACGAACTTCGGGGTGAAATCAGAAAATGTACCCAGCATATCCTGATTTACCAGCACCTGTCCGTCGCAGCCATTTCCTGCACCGATTCCAATCGTCGGAATAGCAAGCTGCTTGGTAATCAGTGTCGCTAACTTGCTTGGAACCGCCTCTAAGGTCAGTGCAAATGCGCCTGCCTCCTGTACCTTATGCGCATCCTCGATCAGCTTCTTGGCTGCCGCCTCGGTCTTGCCCTGTACCCGGAATCCGCCAAATGCATTGATGGACTGCGGTGTCAGACCTAAGTGTGCCACTACCGGAATTCCGGCATCCACGATCGCCTTAATCTGTGGGCATACAGACTCACCGCCCTCTAATTTGACGGCACCGGCGCGTCCTTCCTTCATCAGACGCCCTGCATTTCTTACAGCCTCCTCTACGGATACCTGATAAGACATAAACGGCATATCGATGACGACCAGCGCATTCTTCGCGCCTCTGGCTACTGCCGCGCCATGATGGATCATATCCTCCATCGTTACTGATAAGGTATCCTCATACCCAAGCATGGTATTACCAAGAGAATCTCCCACTAAGATGGAATCAATTCCCGCCTCGTCCACAAGCTTAGCGGTTGTATAATCATACGCAGTCAGCATCGTAATCTTTCTGCCCTCTGCCTTTGCCTTCTGAAATGTAAGTACTGTATTCTTCATAGTCATAACTCCTTTCTGCGAAACTTGATTTTCGAGATTTTTTTAATCAAATCTGAGCTCCATACCGGTATAATCCCGCTCCGGATGCTTCTCCTTCGCCATTGCTACCAGTTCCTGTCCGACACTGCGGTAAATCTCATAAGCCCGATCCGGCAGCACCTCAATATGCTTGTCTACCGTCTGAATATCATTACGCTCGATCGGCCCCGTCAGACTCTGCACCATACCGTATTTGCAGCCTGCAGTCACGTTATTCAAGATCAGCGGCGTGAATGCCTGATACGCCTCCTCTTCGGAAAACCCACATTCCGTGAGCAGTCCGATACCGGAATGAAGTACACCCAGTACATGATTGCTGACTAACGACGCTGCTGCATGATACATGGCTTTTGCCTTAGAATCCAGACGGATCACATGATTCCCCATGCCCGTAAACAATTCCGTAAAATACTGCACCGCCTCATCGTCGCCCTCTACGGTAAAATATACATTCTGTAATTGTTGATAGGAGTTATTCTTGTCGCTGAACGCGTATATTGGATGAACAGAGCACACATGAGCATGCTTTTTCTCTGCTCCTTGAAACACATCGGAAGATAATGCGCCACTAAAATGACAGATCCTATAATCCTGAATGTCGTACCTTGCAATGTGGTCCCACACCTCACGCACCTGATCGTCCGGTGTCGCAATCATCAGGGTATCACTTGCCAAAATGATGTCCGTTAAATCTTCGAACGCTGTTGTCCGCGTGAACTCTGCCGCAAACTCCGCGCTCTCCATGGTCTTGCTATAGTA
>CACZRT010000247.1 GCA_902783585.1 uncultured Lachnospiraceae bacterium
GTGGCGGCAAGGTGCTTATCGGCAGAGGATACTTACTGGGTAAGACGGGGATTTGAGAAGGTACATTATTCCGATGTGAGGCCTGCGGGCGATAGCTAAGCTGCGTGATCTGGTATAGATAGATAAACAAAAGCGTGCATATCATATATGGGAAGAATATAAAAAGAATATCGGAAAATAGTAAAGAGGAACACAAAAAGAAAAAGTAGTAAAGGAAGAGGTAACTAATATGTATCAGGACGGGAAGATTTTAGTAGGAAAATCAGGCGAAGAATGTGTATATATCTATCCGAGTATGGCGAATCGGCATGGACTGATCGCGGGGGCAACGGGAACCGGTAAGACCGTAACCCTGAAGGTCTTGGCAGAGTCCTTCAGTGACGCCGGTGTTCCGGTCTTTTTGGCGGATGCCAAGGGGGATCTGTCAGGCATGATCGCAGAGGGTGAGCAGACGGAATCCGTGGTCAAGCGTGTGGAGAAGCTGGGACTGGCAGAGCTTGGATTTACGCAGAAATCGTATTCGGCATCCTTCTGGGATGTCTATCAGGAGAACGGAATTCCGCTCCGGACAACCATTTCCGAGATGGGGCCGACCCTGCTGGCAAGTATTCTCGGCTTAAATGATACCCAATCCGATATCATGAATATTATCTTCAAGATTGCGGATGATGAAGGACTTCTGCTGATCGATACGAAGGATCTGAAGTCTATGCTGCAGTATGTGGGCGAGAATTCGGATACATACAGTCAGGAATATGGTAATATGGCGAAGCAGAGTCTGGCGGCTATTACCCGTGCAGTTGGATCGTTGGAGTCAGAGGGCGGCGAGTTATTCTTCGGAGAGCCGGCACTGGATCTGCATGACTGGCTGGCACTGGATGAGGACGGAAGAGGCAGGATTCAGATCCTGAATTGTCAGAAATTGATGCTGAATCCGACGATGTATGCCACATTTATGCTGTGGTTGATCTCGGAATTATTTGAAATGCTGCCGGAGGCCGGAGATATGGACAAGCCGAAGCTGGTATTCTTCTTTGATGAGGCGCACATGCTGTTCCAGAACATGAATAAGGCGCTTCTGCCGAAGATCGAGCAGCTGGTCAAATTGATCCGTTCGAAGGGGGTAGGTATCTATTTTATCACGCAGAATCCGAAGGATATTCCGGATGCGGTGTTAGCGCAGCTTGGTAATAAGGTACAGCATGCATTGCGTGCATATACACCGGCAGAACAGAAGAGCGTGAAGGCGGCTGCGCAGTCCTTCCGGGAGAATCCGGATTTCAAGACTGAGGAGGTCATTGCAAATCTGGGAATCGGGGAGGCGCTGATCTCTGTACTGGATGAGGATGGTGTTCCGACGATCGTGAAGCAATGTAAGATCCTTCCTCCGGAAAGCAAAATGGGGGCTGTGGAGGACAGTGTCGTTGCAGATTATATCAAACAGGATGCGATGACGGAAAAATACAGTGAAATGTTTGACCGGGATTCTGCATACGAATTCCTGAAACGCAAGGGCATGGAGGAAGAAGCAAGAATAGAGGAAGAGCGTCTGGCGGCGGAAAAAGAGAAGGAGAAGCTGCAGGCACAGAAGGAATTAGAGCAGATCAAGAAGCAGGAAGAACGGGAAGAACTTAAGCGTCAGAAGGAAGAAGAACGGGAGCGCCGCGAATATGAGAAGCTGAAAGAGAAGGAGCTCCGGGAGAAGGAACGTGAGAAGGAACAGCGCCGCAGAGCCGTATCCGGTGAGATCAACCGGACGACCAAGAATGTGGCTTCCTCTGTTGGCCGGGAATTAGGCAAGCAGATCGGTGTCAAGATTGGAGGAAGCTCCGGAAAGAGTCTGGGCGGAAGTGTAGGCTCCTCGTTGGCAAGAGGATTATTCAGTACGTTACTGAATCGATAGACTTAGTATGCAGGAGGTACAAGGTATGCAGGAGGAATTGATTCTGTCAAAGAAGAAGCTGGGGTTTGGCTTGATGCGTCTGCCGCTTACGGACCCGAATGATGCGGGGAGCATTGATATTGATACTATGAGTCGTATGGTAGATACCTTTATCGAACGGGGTTTTACTTATTTTGACACGGCATGGATGTATTGCGCGTTCAAGAGTGAGGATGCGACGAAAAAGGCGCTGGTAGAGCGGCATCCGCGAGACAGCTATACATTGGCGACTAAGCTGCATGCCGGTTTTCTTCATTCGAAGGAGGACCGGGATAAGATCTTTCAGACGCAGCTCGATAAGACCGGAGCCGGTTATTTTGACTATTATCTGCTTCATGATGTTGGTGTCGATCATTATAAGGTCTATCAGCAGTTGGATTGTTTTGAATGGATCATGGAGAAGAAGAGACAGGGACTTGTAAAGCATGTCGGCTTTTCATTTCATGATAATGCCGAGGTGTTGGATCAGGTTCTGACCGAGCATCCGGAAATGGA
>CACZRT010000248.1 GCA_902783585.1 uncultured Lachnospiraceae bacterium
TCCTCAGATAATTCAATCGTTCGTTTTACTCTTGCCAATATAACTGCCGGAACATCGTATGGCTTCGGTATGAAATCGGCGGCTCCCATCTCCAGACTCTTAACTTCTGCCTGTCGTTCGGAGGTCAGAACGATGATCGGAATCCGACGGTAATTCTCATCTGCCTTAATTGCCTGTATCACTTCAAATCCATCCATATTAGGCATTAACAGATCCAATAAAACGGCGGAGATGGATTGATAATGTTCTTTGATCAATGCCATAGCCTCGATTCCGTCTGCGGCATATAAGACATTATAACATCCGTCGCTGTCTAAGATTGCTTCCAGCAGCTCCCGGTTGATATCTTCATCATCAACAACCAGTATGGCCCGTTTCATGTCCTGATATAGGATTGGTCCGGTTTGTTGCATTGCTGCTTGCATATTGTGTCCTCCCAATCGGTCTCTGTGAGACCTTGTATCTGATACCTTTCTATGTATATCAGAAGATACCACACCATTTATATTATGATACTTTCCGATAAAAAAAACAATGAAAATATGTCCTCTAATGGAATTTTCCTTGAATAAAAGGCGAAACTACTGTAAAATAAGGAACGATATTGTAAGAGTATAGGAATGTGACCTCTCATACAGCTATCAGGCAGAAAGAAGGTATCATATGGAGCCGGGAAAGAATCCGAATACAGATCCATATCATGAGCTTAGAGAATCCTTTCAGGATCGCTTTTCAGACGTGACAGGGGATCTGAAGGAAGGCTATTATAATCTGAACGGAGATCTCTATTACAAAGGAATGAAGGTCCAGGGTAATACGTATTCCATGCCGACGTATGTGACACATCAGGATACGAAGACCGGACGAACGACCAATACGCAGAAGAAAAAGGCTCCGCTCTGGGTGATCCTGATCATTTTCATTATTATGGCTCCATGTCTGTTCACTGTGTTGGGAACGATCATGAGTCTGATCTTCGGAGAGGGAAGCTGAGATATTAGAATTAGAAAAATGTCTAGGTTCACTACCGCGAATTAATCGCGAATTAATTAGGAGGTAATGCTATGTCAGAAGCACAGGATATCATGAATATTATCGAAATGCTGGATGATAAAATGTCGTCGGGTGTCAGCCGCTTAAAGATCAATGTGGAGGACGATGTGAAGGATGGCGAAGTCAAGGAGCAATACCATATGGGACGCTGCGACGTGGGCAGTCCGTATGCCAATGGTACCGTAGGAAATGGATGTGGATGATTGCATATCTATTAAAGTGACGATTAGTGTATATGGTTCATGACTAACCGCAGAGACGCTTGCGCTCGGTTGAGAACGTAGCGGTACATAAAGCGCGAAAGAACAGCGCTTAAGTACCGACGTTCTCAAATGCTCTGCTCTAGCCATGAAGCCATATACACAAATCTGTTTACTAATTAGTGTATTGTATTGTTTGACATGCAATTCATGAGTAAATATATAGAATGAAGAGGAAGAAAAATATGGCAAAGGAACTGGAAAAGACATATAATCCGCAGGAGATTGAAGGCCGGTTATATGAGAAATGGATGGATAAGAAGTATTTTCATGCCGAGGTGGACCTAAGCAAGAAGCCGTTTACGATCGTGATGCCGCCTCCGAATATTACCGGACAGCTGCATATGGGACATGCACTGGATAATACCATGCAGGATATTCTGATCCGGTATAAGCGGATGCAGGGATATAATGCGCTGTGGCAGCCGGGAACGGATCATGCCGCTATCGCAACCGAGGTTAAGGTAATTGAAAGCCTGAAGGAACAGGGAATCAGCAAGGAGGATCTGGGACGTGAGGCATTCCTGGACCGCGTCTGGGACTGGCGGAAGGAATACGGCGGACGGATCGTGAATCAGCTGAAGAAATTAGGCTCCTCTGCGGATTGGGACCGGGAACGGTTCACCATGGATGAGGGCAACAATAAGGCGGTAACGGAAGTCTTCTGTAAATTGTATGAAAAAGGATATATTTACAAGGGTTCCCGTATTGTCAACTGGTGTCCGGTCTGTCAGACGACTATATCGGATGCAGAGGTTATCCATGAGGAGCAGGAAGGTCATTTCTGGCACATCAATTATCCGGTGGTAGGAGAAGAGGGACGGTTTGTTGAGATCGCGACCACCCGTCCGGAAACGCTGCTGGGCGATACGGCAGTTGCGGTTAATCCGGAGGATGAACGGTATCAGGATATTATCGGAAAGATGTTAGAGCTTCCGCTGACCGGACGGCAGATTCCGGTAATCGCGGATGCATATGTTGATAAAGAATTCGGAACCGGCTGCGTGAAGATCACACCGGCACATGACCCGAATGACTTTGAGGTGGGCAAGCGCCACAATCTGGAAGAAATCAATATCATGAACGATGATGCAACCATTAATTCGCTTGGTGGCAAGTATGCCGGTATGGATCGGTATGAGGCGCGGAAAGCGATGGTTGCAGATCTCGATGCGATGGGACTGCTGGTGAAGGTGGTTCCGCACACACATATGGTAGGAACGCATGACCGCTGCAAGACCACGGTAGAGCCGATGATCAAGCCGCAGTGGTTCGTGAAGATGGAAGAGATGGCGCGTCCGGCAAAGCAGGCCGTGGTAGACGGTGAGTTGAAATTAGTACCGGAGCGTATGAATAAGACCTATTATAACTGGCTGGACAACATTCGTGACTGGTGTATATCCAGACAGCTTTGGTGGGGACACCGGATTCCTGCATGGTATTGTCAGGACTGCGGAGAAACCATTGTTGCAAGAGAAGTGCCATGCGAATGTCCGAAGTGTCAGAGCAAGAATCTGATCCAGGACGAGGATACCTTAGATACCTGGTTCTCTTCGGCATTATGGCCATTTTCAACACTCGGCTGGCCAGAGCAGACCGAAGAGCTTGACTATTTCTACCCGACGGATGTGCTCGTAACCGGATATGATATCATATTCTTCTGGGTAATCCGAATGGTATTCTCCGGAATTGAGCAGACGGGCAAGCTTCCATTTGATCATGTATTATTCCATGGTCTGGTCCGCGACGATCAGGGACGCAAGATGAGCAAGTCCCTTGGCAACGGTATCGATCCGTTGGAGGTGATTGATAAATACGGCGCGGACGCGCTTCGTCTGACACTGATCACCGGTAATGCGCCGGGAAATGATATGCGTTTTTACTGGGAGCGGGTAGAGGCAAGCCGGAACTTCGCCAATAAGATCTGGAATGCATCGCGGTTCATTATGATGAACATGGAGAAGGCAGATACCGCTAAGGTAACGCTTGCACAGCTGACGCAGGCAGACCGTTGGATCTTATCCAAGGTAAATTCCCTTGCCAAAGAAGTAACGGAAAATCTCGATAAATATGAAATGGGTATCGCGGCGGATAAGCTGAATAATTTCATCTGGGAAGAATTCTGTGACTGGTATATCGAAATGGTAAAGCCGCGTCTGTGGAATGATGAAGATGATACGCAGGCAGCAGCTCTGTGGACCTTGAAGACCGTTCTGATCCAGTCCTTAAAGCTGTTACACCCATATATGCCATTTATTACGGAAGAGATCTTCTGTAATCTGCAGGACGAGGAAGAATCCATTATGGTTTCCGACTGGCCGGTATATAAGGAAGAATGGAGCTTTGCAGAGGATGAGAAGGCGGTGGATACCATTAAGGAAGCCGTTCGAAGCATCCGGAATATCCGGACCGAGATGAATGTTGCGCCGAGCAAGAAGGCGACCGTGTATGTAGTATCCGAGAAGGAGGACATGCGTAAGATCTTTACGGACAGCAAGGTATTCTTTGCAACCTTGGGTTATGCAAGTGAGGTATATATTCAGTCCGATAAGACCGGAATCGCAGAGGATGCGGTATCCGTACTGATTCATGATGCAGCAATCTATATGCCGTTTGCGGAACTGGTCGATATTGAGAAAGAATTAGAACGTCTGACCAAGGAGCAGAAACGGTTGCAGGGCGAGATCAAACGTGCGGAGGGTATGCTTAACAATCCGAAGTTTGTTGAGAAAGCGCCTGCAGCGAAGATTGAAGAAGAGAAGGCCAAGCTTGGCAAATATACCGATCTCCTGAAGCAGGTAGAGGAAAGACTTGCACAGTTGAAGTAGAAAA
>CACZRT010000249.1 GCA_902783585.1 uncultured Lachnospiraceae bacterium
CGGGACTGCGCATTCATACGGTACAGGATTGCAAAATCACTGTAATCCATGCGGTTCTTCGCCTTCTCTTCCAATATATAATAAGCGATCATATCCGCTTCCTGATATTCATTCTCGTATTGCTTGAACTGTAGCTTATCTCCGTCCTCTTTCTCTGTCCACAGAACCTTATCCTTCCGCCCCTCATTATTATGGATCACGGCATTCGCCGCATTCAATATATTCCCGGTTGACCGGTAATTCTGCTCTAATTTGATCACCGTTGCATCCGGGTATTCCTCTTCAAAATTCAGGATATTCATGATGTTCGCACCGCGGAATTTGTATATAGACTGATCGTCATCCCCAACAACGCAGAGATTCCGGTACTTTCTCGCCAACTGCCGTACCAGCAGGAACTGAATGGTATTCGTGTCCTGGTATTCATCCACCATGATATACCGAAAGCGCTCCTGATATTCGTCCAATACATCCGGATAGTCCTGAAACAGCTGGACCGTCTTGAACAGCAGATCATCAAAGTCCAACGCATTATTATTATGAAGCCGAATCTGATACTCGGTATAGACCCGCGCGATCTGCATCCTGCGGTAATCCCCCTGTGCCTGAAGATCATACTCTCTCGGTGTAACGTAATTCTCCTTGGCATGAGAGATCTCACTCATCAGCATCCGCTCCGGATACATCTTCGGATCCATCTGCAGATATTGCAATACCTCCTTGATCATCCGCTTCTGGTCGTCCGTATCATAGATCGTATAATTCGAGGTAAAGCCGATCTTCTCGATATGACGCCGAAGAATCCGGACACAGAGGGAATGGAAGGTGCTGACCCACACCCGTTCCGATCCGTATCCCAGCATATCATCGACACGCTCCCGCACCTCACCGGCAGCCTTATTCGTAAATGTGATAGCAAGAATATTGTACGGGTCGATTCCCTGCTCAATAAAATAAGCGATCCGGTGTGTAATGACTCGCGTCTTACCGGACCCTGCTCCTGCCAATATTAATAATGGACCATTAATATGCTCCACAGCCTCCTGCTGTGGAGCATTTAAATTCATCTGCATGTTATTGCTGTACTCCCATCTTAGCCTTCAACGCTGCCAGTTCGTCATCTACTGCAGCAGCAGGAGCAGAATCATACTTGGACGCAAGATCCTTGATCGGATCTGAAGTCTCGCTGGCATTCAGCTCTGCTACGGCATTCGCGCGATCCAGCATATTATCAGCCTTCGCTTCCATACGTTCAAATGCAGCCATCGAAGTCTCAGACTTATTCACTGCACTGGTAACTTCATTCACTCTCTGCTGAGCCTTCGCTACACGCACCTTCGTCTTAATTGCATCCCGGCGGCTGTTCAGCTCTCCGATATCCTTCACCAGCTTGTCATGCATCTGGCGCATCTTCATGGAATTCGCTGCAGCCACATCATAGGTCTGCTGTAAGGATACCTGCTTCTCTGCAAGCTGTGCCTTCTTGGTTAAGAACTGCTTAGCGTCCTCATCATTACCTGCTACAACTGCCTTCTCTGCATAAGACTGATACTTGGCAATCTCTGCATTGCACTCATCTAATTCCCGCTTTGCTCTCTGCTCGTCAGCCATAACCGCTGCTGTCTCTGCCTTCACCTTCGCAAGATCCTCGTTCAGATTCCGTAAGCACTGATCGATCATCTTCTCCGGATCCTCGGCCTTATCAAGCAAAGCATTGATATTGGAAGCCATAATGTCCTTAAATCTCTGTAAAATTCCTGCCATGTCTGGTTAACCCTCCTTATGTATCGTGATTATTATGCAATTGACCCATACTCCGGGTCGATACTGTAAATTATACAACAACCTGTTCATTCCCGCAAGATAAAGTCGTATTAATCATCCACCAATTCAACCAAAATTTACAAAAATTGACCGTTATTTTGATATATTTCTGTTAGTGACTATGTTATTATCATAACTGTAAATATAAGGTTTCCTTAGAGACGAGTTTGGAATCTGTTGTGACTCCCATCTCGCAGACGACGAACTTGCTTATATTTCTCTATTGAAACCCTCCCTCATTTACATACTTTAACTCCCAAAAGTAAGACCGGCGCTCTCCCCCCCTCTTGAGTCCCGGTCTTACACATGTTTAAACACCTTTTCAATATAGCGAACTTCTATACGAAAGATCTGCTCTGTATCAGAAGCAGCTTTCCTCCGGAAATAACTATAAACAACCCGTTACATATTCGAAAAGCGGCTCCACTACGGAACCGCTTTTACCCTATATCTATATCCTTGATGTATCCCTTACAGGTCTTCCCATTCATTTAAGAAATCCCTGAAATCATTTCTTGCCGATTCGATTCTTGCCGGGTCCTGCGTATTCAGCGCCATTTCAAACCGCTGCAGCGCATGCTCCACCACCTTGCGGTCATCACCGAGATTCTCCTCGTACAGCCGCTCGCCCCGTAAGAGCAGAAGCTTGTTCTCCTCCTGTTCTCTCGGTGGGATCTTTAAGTACGCCAATTCCTCCATTCTGGCACGGATCTCCTCATCTGTCATATCCACCTGCTGCCCCTTCAGGATCTTCGTAATCTTCTCACCGGTGGAATTCACCTTGACCTCGACCTCCAATATGGAATTGATATCATAGGTGTACGTCACATCAATACTTTCATGACCCTTCGGCGCCTTTGGAACATCTACCGTGAATTCGCCCAACAGAAGATTATTCGCCGCAAACCGGCTCTCCCCCTGCAGCACATTCACCGTAACACGACTCTGA
>CACZRT010000250.1 GCA_902783585.1 uncultured Lachnospiraceae bacterium
ACCTTATAGGCATCGAAGACAAGGATCAGATTCATATCCCGGTATCCCTGATAATTGCACATGATATCCATCAGACGGTCTCTGGCCGCTCCAAGATCAGTATCTGCTATTGATTTCAGTTCATCCCACGCAAATATGATATTATATCCATCCACTAATAAATAGGCATCCTTTTTCGGTGTCTGTCGTTTCCGGTACTTCGGATCGCCTTGTCTTACGGCTCCGTCCTTCTCTGCTGTTCCCGACACATCTTTCATTCCGGCAGCTCCGCTGTCATAGGCCGGATCATAGTCCTCCCAGGATTCCCGATTATAGAACTTGCGATCCATGCTTCCGACACCATAAGTCCGCTCCATGATCTCCCGGATCTCGTCTTCACCGATCGACATACTGCTGCCGCTTCCTGTTTGAGAATTCCTGTTTTTCCGCTTATTATCACTTCGTGTTCTTTGTCCATATCCTTCTGAATGACCCATTCCGAATGCGCTATCAGTGCCCGCACCGGTTCCATATGCTCCATATCCGGAATCCATATCCCCATTTGCAGCATGAGCATCTTCATCTGCTATATAGCTCCGTTCGAGATGCATATAATTCTCTACCTCATCCCACGGCACAAGATATCCTGCTCCATGCGCACAGAAGACAGAGCTTGACGGATGAGCCACATCCATCTCCGGATCATACCCGGTCTTCTCAAGCACCTCCTCTGTATTATGGCATGGCAGATATCCATGAAGATTACAGAAGAACCGACCCAGACCATGCGTGTATTCCTGTACCGTTTTCTGATATCCCAGCATAGAGGCTGCCGGAGCGATTCCGGTAAGAACAGCCATATCATCTATATAATCCGGTCCTTCATAAGACCCGTTCATTCTCTGAATATCCGAGATTGCCCGCCCCGCAAGGTCTCGCGGGAGCTCCAGCCGATACTCATATACCGGCTCTAATAACACATTGTCCGCCTGCATCAGCCCCTGACGGATCGCACGATACGTCGCCTGACGGAAATCGCCTCCCTCAGTATGCTTCGTATGCGCCCTGCCGTTTAAGACCGTAATCCGAACATCCGTAAGCTCCGAACCTGTAAGCACACCCGGGTGCCGGCATTCCCCAATATGCGTCATGATCAGCCGCTGCCAGTTCCGGTCTAACTGATCCTCACTACAGCGGCTCTCGATCTGAATCCCTGTTCCAGCTTCTCCCGGCTCCATAAGAAGATGAACCTCCGCATAATGCTTTAACGGCTCATAGTGCCCGATTCCTTCTACCGTATTCCGTATCGTTTCTTTATAGACAAGACTGCCCTGACCAAATGATACCGACAGACCATATCGCTCTTCGATCATAGCCCGCAGAATCTCTAATTCTACCTCTCCCATGACCTGAATCTGAATTTCTCCGGATGTCTCCTCCCAGGTCATATGCAGCAGAGGATTCTCCTCCTCTAATTCCTTCAGTTGATTCCATATCCTGTGAACATCCACATCCTCTGGCACTAACATCTGATACATCAATACCGGCTCCAAGACCGGAGTATCCGAATCCGAAGAAGCCCCCAGTCCCTCTCCGCAATAGCTGTGTTCCAGTCCCGTTACCGCACAGATCATACCGGCATCCGCCTGGGATACCTGCGTATAGGAATCACCGGAATAGATACGGATCTGATCTACCTTCTCCGGCTCCCCCTTTTTATGATCTACCATAGCTTTCACCTTCAAGACACCGGATGTGATCTTCATATGCGTCAGACGCGCGCCCCGCTTATCCCGTGTAATCTTATAGACAACCGCACCGAAATCATCATTTATCGAACGGAAATATGGACCCGCATACCTTGCGATCACCTGAATCAGATCCTCCACGCCGTCTAAGTGCAGGGCCGAACCGAAGATACACGGAAACAGCTTTCGATCCGCGATTGCCCTGGCAATCCCGGATTCCTGAATCGTCCCTGTTTCCAGATATTCATTTAAGAGCGTATCCTCACATGTCGCGATTGCTTCGAATGTCTGCTCTGACAGTTTTCCGTACATAGCTTCGCGATCCGAATATACCCGTCCATGTTCCTGACCTGACTCCTTCCGATCTGCAGCTTCTCTCTCCTCTTCAACAGTTTCCAACAAAAGCTCCACACAATTATCGTTAAGATCGGACTGCAGCTCCCGATACAATCGGTCATGATCTGTTCCCACCTGATCCATCTTATTGACAAATAAAAAAACAGGCACATGGTACCGCTCCAGCAATCTCCATAGCGTACGTGTGTGACTCTGCACACCATCCGCTCCGCTGATCACTAACACCGCGTAATCCAAGACCTGCAAACACCGTTCCATCTCTGCCGAAAAATCTACATGTCCCGGCGTGTCCAACAAGGTTACCTGAAGATCATTCGGAAAATCAAGCTCTGCCTGCTTCGAGAATATCGTGATTCCCCGTTCCCGTTCCATAGAAAATGTATCCAAAAAAGCATCCCTGTGATCGACCCGTCCTAATTTACGGATAGCACCACAGGAATACAAAAATGCCTCTGATAACGTTGTCTTACCTGCATCGACATGTGCAAGAATTCCGATTGTAATATGTCTCATGCCTTCTTCTTATCCCGCCATTCATCATCCATAATCTCAAGTAACTGAATCGTTATTCTATACGGAATTCATTACCGTCAATCCAATATCGCTGAGACCTATATCATCTGCTAATATCTCACATGAAATCCCGTCTCATCCGGAAGAACAATGGAATCCGCTACGGACTTATTATCGATCCGGATCCAATGGGTATCACGATCCAACATCTGAATGAACATATCCACATTCTCTTCCCGTCCCTGTGCCTCCATCTCGACACCGCCGTTATACATATTCCTCACCCAACCGGTAATATGATATTCCATAGCAAGATTCACGGCATGATAACGAAATCCCACACCCTGTACCCGTCCGGTCACAATGATGTATTTTCGTACCATGCCATGCTCTC
>CACZRT010000251.1 GCA_902783585.1 uncultured Lachnospiraceae bacterium
ACCATCGACTTATCATCCCGATCAATCTGCACATCGGTTGGAGCAATATACGGCACGCAGGAACCACCATTTGCTTTTATATGGTTTCTAAAAGAAGAAAAAATCTCCCCTGCGATACTTTGATGGATGGTAGTTGGGGCAGCCATATCATAAAATACGCCATCTATCAATTCAACAGGTGCTCCTTCCGGAAGCTTTATATAATCTTCTATCGTCTTGCCGACTCTGCAATCATCCTTGATCCTGCCGGTAATAAAATCCCATACATTAGCACTGCTGTTATCACCATTCGCTGACTGTATATTATCAGCCTTTTCTATATCCATTTCATTCTCGCTGTATGACTGCATTCTAATCTGATATGCTGCCTGAGGTTCTCTGACTTTTTTCCCATTCTTCTTTATAGCATTTACAAGGTATGTTCTATTCCTTCCTTTTGTGCCATCTTCATGCGTATCATCTCCATCTTGATATAAATAACTGATATCCTTATATATCTCCGCAAAATCAACCTCACATGCGCCGTTCCAGATTCCCACCGGCACCTTCTGTTCAAAGCTGTATTCAACCGGCTGTATCTTATCTTTTAATATATAAGGTCCGGTATAATCGGATGCCGACACAGCTCTCGGCTCTCCCATTCTCTCAAAAGGATAGACCAGAATCTGTTTTAGTTCAGGCTGAACGATCCAGTATTCCCGAACACCCGCATGTCGATATTTCTCCAATTTAATAATGACATCCTTATACCAATTGCTTGGAGATACGATCTCAACGATCAGATCCGGTGCTCCTACGATCCGTTCTTCCGTAATCTTCTTTCGGTCACAGACGATCATCACATCCGGCTGTACCATCGACTTATCATCACGATCAATCTGCACATCGGTCGGAGCAATAAACGGCACGCAGGAACCACCATTTGCTTTTATATGATTCATAAATGCATTACTGATTCTTATTGCAATACTTTGATGAATGGTAGTTGGGGCAGCCATATCATAAAATACACCATCTATCAATTCAACAGGTGCTCCTTCCGGAAGCTTTATATAATCTTCTATTGTCTTGCCGACTCTACAATCATCCTTAATTCTGCCGGTACTATAATCCCATACACTGTCCCTGCTGTCATTACCATGCTTTGCATGCATACTATCCGGCTTTGAGGCATCCGTTTCATCAATGATATACGGATTCATTCTGACCTGGTACGCTGTTTGCGGCTCCCTGACCTTGGCCGGTTCTTGATTTTTATCTATTATTTTGTTTTCTTCGGATATGTTAAGATTCTCTGATCCATGTTCTTTTTTTGACATAATTCTGATTCCTCCTTTTCATCATTCATGCTTCATTTGCAATCCTATTTAATAACCAACGGTTATCTTTAAGGCATATAATACCATACTCACGATTGCAAATCAATAAAATACGTCTGTTTATCTCATTATCTGCACAAAAAATCTCCCCACCGGAAGTTCCGGCAGGGAGAGTACACTTCATATATCTATATTCTATTATCCACGCTGTTCCATCTGATCACGAATCGCATCTAAGATCTTTCCAGCCACGGCGTCCTTGCTCATCTGCGGCAGTTCCTCCTCATGATCCTTCGTAATGATCGTTACCACATTGGTATCCACGCCGAAGCCTGCGCCCTCGACCCGGAGACTAT
Source organism: uncultured Lachnospiraceae bacterium (assembly GCA_902783585.1). Lineage (GTDB taxonomy): Bacteria > Bacillota > Clostridia > Lachnospirales > Lachnospiraceae > CAG-632. The sequence continues at coordinate 1,676 of CACZRT010000251.1, forward strand.
TCGCTACGATCATATCAATATTCTTCTTGGCAAGCTTTGCCTTGGAGTTCTCGATCAGATTCTCCGTCTCCATGGAAAATCCACATAAGAACTGTCCCTCCTTGCGATTCTCGCCCAGCCATTTCAAGATATCCGTAGTGCGTGTAAGAGGAATACTGCTCTCTCCCTCCTGCTTCTTGATCTTCTCATCCGCAACGACTGCCGGTGTATAATCCGCAACGGCTGCCGCCTTGATCACGATGTCCGCCTCTGCACTTACTTCCTTCACAGCCTCGAACATGTCCGCCGCGCTTACCACATTCACCACATTTACAAATGGAGGCGGTGTCAGACTTACCGGCCCCGTGATCAATGTCACATCCGCGCCTCTCTGCTTCGCCACATTGGCAATGGCATATCCCATCTTACCGGTAGAATGATTGCTGATAAACCGCACCGGATCAATGCTCTCTCTTGTAGGACCGGCGGTAACAACAACCCGCTTACCCATGAGATCCTTCTCAAACCGCAGCTCCTGCAGAATATGATCCAGCAGGGTCTGTTCCGACGGCAGCTTCCCGGCGCCCACATCCTTGCACGCCAGAAGTCCGACCTCCGGCTCGATCACCGTCATACCGTAGTGCTCTAATTTCTTCAAGTTATCCTGCACGATCGGATTCTCATACATCTGCGTATTCATGGCAGGCGCGATCAGCTTCTTGCATTTGCACGCCATAACCGTAGTCGTCAACATATCGTCCGCGATCCCATTCGCGATCTTGCCGATCACATTCGCAGAAGCCGGCGCAACCAGCACCAGATCCGCTTTCTTTGCCAGAGATACATGCTCAATATTATAATTGAAATTCCGATCAAAGGTATCTACCAGGGTCTTATGATTCGTTAATGTCTCGAATGTGATCGGATGGATAAAATTCGTTGCATTCTGCGTCATCAGCACATAGACATCCGCATGCTGCTTTACCAGCATACTTGTCAGATTCGCGATCTTGTATGCAGCTATGCTTCCTGTAACGCCCAAAATAACGGTCTTACCTGCTAACATCTGCCTATCTCCTTCC
>CACZRT010000252.1 GCA_902783585.1 uncultured Lachnospiraceae bacterium
CGTAGAAGTAGCAGCGCAGGCAGTACAGGAGCAAGCGGCACCTGTCGTAGAAGAAGCAACACAGGCAGTACAGGAGCCGGCAGCACCTGTCGTAGAAGAAGCAGCGCAGGCAGTACAGGAGCAAGCGGCACCTGTCGTAGAAGAGGCAGCGCAGGCAGTACAGGAGCAAGCGGCACCGGTCGTAGAAGAAGCAGTACAGGAGACATATTCTCAAGAAACTACTGTATTGAATCAGAATCCATATAGCACACTGCAGCCGGATATGAATACTTCTTCATCCGGATATGCTTCGTCGGCAGCATATTCTGTCCCGCAGCAGGCATATACGGATTCTTCACAGAATACGTATACAGAGGTATATGATGAGCCGGAAAAGAAGGAGAGTAAGATCTTCGGATTGATCGGTATGATCTGTGGTATTGCTTCCATTCTGTGCTGTGTATGTGGTCCGGTACTTGCGATTCCGGGCGTGATCCTCTCCATTGTCGGAATGGTCAAGAAGGAAAAGAAGACATTTCCGATCGTTGGTATCATTACCAGTGCCTTAGGTTTCATTATCGGAATTATCGTGATCATTGTATTGGCAGTTGGTATCGATGAATGGATGTAGAGCATTCGTACGATTCTCTGTGACCTGATCCATTTGAAAATGGAATAGGAGCAGCTGTTATATAAGAATGACGATCTGAGAAGAACAGGGATCCGGTACGCAGCAGATCATACAGGTGTTGCGTTTCCGGATCCGGTCTTATTATTTGATCCTTCAAAATATTATTCAAAAAAATAGATGTATAAAAAATAATTCTTTACCAAACAAAAAAAGTATGGTAGACTATTCTAAGATAATGAAAAGAATCTATATTCTTTGTTCTTTATCGAATTCCGAGATAAAACCCTTAAAAAGAATGATAATAGAATTAATATAATCAGATCAGAAAACGAATGATCGTGGCAGATAATTAAAATCAAAACAGGTAGATGTAAGCAGGAACCAACAATGCTATCATATTGTATTTGCTGGTTCTGAGTATGAATTTATAGAATAGGAGAGTTATATGGATTATAATTCAATGACTTTGGCTGAACTTCGGGAGATTGCTAAGAGTAATCAAATGAAAAGTGTTACGGGAATGAAGAAGGCAGAACTGGTTGCTGCTTTGACGGCACTGGATCAGGAACGCAAATCCGAACCCCAAAAACAGGCGCCTATAAGGCCGCAGGAAGCAGTTCATAAGCAGACTTCATCCAAGGGTCAGGATGGCATGAAAAAGCAGGCTCCGATGAAGAGTCAGGAATCGAACAAGCCTCATGCTCCGATGAAGAGTCAGGGACCATCCAAGCCGTACAAGCCGTCGAAGCAGCCGCATGCGCAGGAATTTCGGGCGCAGAAGAATTCCAAGATAGAAGCATATCAGATGGATACGGTACGGTATGAGAGTCGTCCGCCGAAGAATGATCCGGCTGGTGATACAAAGTCGGATTCACAGACGATCCGAAGTGTAACCTTAGAGGTTCAGGAAGCACCCGGTTATGAGGTGGAGCGGGAAAAAGAGAAGACGGAAGATAAGAAGCCGATCAATATCCGAAATGAAGCATTCACGAAGGATGAATTCATGGCTCTCAGTAATCCGGATGTACAAGCCATGGATAGCAAGACCTCTGTGAACGGTATCTTAGAGATTATGGAAGGCTACGGCTTTATCCGTAGTGCCAATTATCTTCCGGGTGAGAGTGATGTCTATGTATCACCGGCACAGATCCGGCGCTTTAATCTGAAAACCGGTGATATTCTGAATGGAAATACCCGCGTTAAGAATCAGAATGAGAAATTCGGGGCGTTATTATATGTGGAATCTGTGAATGGTTTCCATCCGTTAGAGGCAAGTAAACGACGCCCATTCGAGGAGCTGACCCCGATCTTCCCGGACGAGAAGATCCGGTTAGAACAGCCGGGCTCCGGTATTCCTATGCGGATCATTGATATCATAGCACCGATCGGCAAAGGTCAAAGAGGTATGATCGTATCACCGCCGAAGGCCGGCAAGACAACTCTGTTAAAGCAGATCGCGAAGACGATCAGCCGGAATTATGAAGATGTTCATCTGTTGGTCCTGTTGATCGATGAACGTCCGGAGGAAGTGACGGATATTCGGGAATCTATTGAAGGACCGAATGTTGAAGTCATCTATTCTACCTTTGATGAGCTTCCGGATCATCATAAGCGTGTTGCCGAGATGGTATTAGAACGGGCGAGACGATTGGTAGAGCATAAGAAGGATGTTGTGATCCTGTTAGATAGTATTACGCGATTGGCGAGAGCTTACAATCTGATCGTTCCGCCAAGTGGACGAACACTGACCGGTGGTCTGGATCCGGCCGCCCTGCATATGCCGAAGAAGTTCTTCGGTGCGGCCAGAAATATCAGAGAGGGCGGAAGCCTTACCATTCTGGCAACGGCATTGGTAGATACCGGAAGTAAGATGGATGATGTGGTCTTTGAGGAATTCAAGGGAACCGGTAATATGGAGCTTGTCTTAGACCGAAAGCTGTCAGAGAAACGGATCTTCCCGGCGATAGATATTGCAAAGTCCAGCACCAGACGTGATGACCTGCTGCTGACGAAGGAAGAACAGGATGCCATGTACTTAATTCATCGTGAATCCAGCGGAAGCAAGGGCGATGAGACGATTGAAGAGGTATTGAAGCTCTTCACACGGACGAAGAATAATGCAGAATTCGTCCAATTAGTTCAGAAATCATTGGGCAGACGACCATAACGCAGCAGCAATACGGCTTACAATAAAATTATAAATTAGGGCTTGAAATCCGTTATACACTATGCTACAATGAACAAGTTGTTGAGCATATGATGGGCTGTAAGCCTGCTCAAATATATAATTTGAGCATAGAGATCTGTAATGGATCTGCTCGAAGAATAGAGTTAAGAATAGAGTTATGGTGAGGTGAAAAAGATGAAACAGGGTATCCATCCGGATTACTATCAGGCAAAGGTAGTATGCAACTGCGGTAATGAGTTTGTTACCGGTTCGACAAAAGAAGATATTCACGTAGAGATCTGTTCTAAGTGCCATTCTTTCTATACCGGTCAGCAGAAGGCTGCTCAGGCACGCGGACGTATTGATAAGTTCAATCGCAAGTATGGTGTAAATCAGTAAGAATAAGCAGAAGAAAGGTTGGAACATTCCAACCTTTTTTTTATCGCAGAGCCGCCGAGAGGAAGCTGTCAGCGAACGGAAACTGTCAGCGGAAGGCAGCTTATTAATAATAGGAAGGATAGACTATGGAACGTTTGTATATTGGCGGGCAGGCAGTGATCGAAGGTGTCATGATGAAGAATAAGGAGCAATACGCGATTGCTGTTCGAAGACCGGACCAGGAGATAGAGGTTAAGATTGAGGATTATGAAGCCATCGGAGACAGGATACCGATACTAAAATGGCCGATCATACGTGGAGTTGTGAATTTTTTTGAGTCATTGATCATCGGTATGAAGACCCTGACCTATTCTGCCAGTTTCTATGAAGAGGACGAGAATGCCGGTGATACACCTGCGTCCAAAGCTGCCAGGAAGGGTGGAGAAAGCCTGGTCATGATCCTGACAGTTGCATTCTCTGTAGTGCTGGCGGTCGGATTATTTATCCTTCTTCCGGCATTTGCTGCCGAATTCCTGCGGAAATGGATTGAAAGCTCTGTACTGATCGCTGTCATTGAGGGGGTTATCCGATTGATCCTGTTTCTGGGATATGTATGGGCGATCTCGTTAATGGAAGATATGAAGCGCGTATTTATGTATCATGGAGCCGAACATAAAACCATTAACTGCTTAGAGGCAGGTGTGGAGCTGACACCGGAGAATGTAATGAAGTTTACCCGCTTCCATAAGCGGTGTGGAACCAGCTTTTTATTTATTGTAATGATATTAAGTATTTTATTTTTCATGGTGATCAATGTTACCAATCCGGCGTTACGGATCGTACTAAGGCTGTTATTAGTACCGGTGATCGCCGGTGTATCCTATGAATTCATCCGATTGGCAGGAAGAAATGATTCCTGGATCATCAAGGTATTAAGTGCACCGGGACTCTGGGTTCAAAGACTGACGACCCGGGAACCGGATCTTCAGATGTTAGAGGTGGCGATCGCTTCCGTGGAAGGTGTTCTGGATTGGCGGGCTTATCAGGAAGCGCTTCGGGCGGAAGAGGCCGCTTTATGTGATGTCAGAGAATGAGCAGGGTGCGATCATGACTTATCATGAGATGTTGCAATATGGCAGACAAACGTTAGAGAATGCCGGTATTGACGATGCCGCATTGGATGCCAGATATCTGTTGGAGTGGATATCCGGATATTCGCATGCGGATCTGATCCTAATGGCACCGAAGCCGGTAGAGGAAACTATAGTTCAACGATATCAACAGGTGGTGGAGCGTCGGGCTTGTCATATTCCCTTGCAGCATATTACACATGAACAGAGTTTTATGGGATATTCCTTCTATGTGAATGAGCATGTATTGATTCCACGTCAGGATACGGAGATTCTGGTGGAAACGGCATATCATAAGATCCGGGAAGGATATAGCGTGGAGTGTAAGCCGGGACAGACAGCGATCTCTCCGGATAAAAGCATTCGGATCCTGGATCTGTGCTGCGGCTCAGGCTGTATTGGAATAAGTCTTGCCAAGATGTTGCAAACTATAGGATATTCTGTGGATTTGACCTTAGCGGACCTGTCAGAAGAAGCCTTGAAGGTGGCCAAGCAGAATGCGGACAGGCTGGATTGTAAAGCAGTACTGGTACAGGGAGATCTGTTCGAGAATATAGAGCCTTCGTATCAGATTCTGGTATCGAATCCCCCTTATATCAGAACCGGGGATATTCCGGAGCTTATGCAGGAGGTTAAGGAACATGAGCCGTATATGGCACTCGACGGCAGGACTGACGGATTATATTATTATCGTAGAATAGTAGAGAAATTAGCAGATTATATTGAGGATGATGGATATGTATTCTTTGAAATTGGATTTGATCAAGCAGAAGACCTCCGGAAGATATTTGTAGAGCATGGCTTTCAGAATATGAAGGTGCAGATGGATCTGACCGGACATGACCGTGTTGTCTATGCGGGGATGCCGGGGCGGAAGGATTGATGAATAATGGAGGTTATACCATGTTTGATAAGTTAGAAGATATATTGATTCGATATGAAGAGATTCAGGAGGAGCTGAATTCTCCTGAGATCGCGAATAATCAGGAACGATATCGGCAGCTGATGAAGGAATACAGCGAGCTGACCCCGTTAGTGGAAAAGTACAGGGAATATAAGAATGCAAAGCAGACCATGGAGGACAGTCTTGCAATGCTGGAGGAGCCGGATGAGGAGTTGAAGGAGCTGGCAAAGGAAGAATTGGCAGAGAGCAAGGAAACCATTGCAAGATGTGAGAAAGAGCTTAAGATCCTTCTTCTTCCGAAGGATCCGAACGATGATAAGAATGTAATTGTGGAGATCCGTGCCGGTGCAGGTGGCGATGAGTCTGCTTTGTTTGCCGCAGAGATCTATCGTATGTATGTCCATTATGCCGAGTCCCGACGCTGGCGGGTGGAATTGATGGAATGCGAAGAGATCGGAATTGGCGGTATGAAAAGCGTTACATTTATGATTACGGGAACCGGCGCATATTCCGTGATGAAATATGAATCCGGCGTCCATCGTGTACAGCGTGTGCCGGAGACGGAGTCCGGCGGCCGTATTCATACATCAACCATTACGGTTGCAGTGATGCCGGAAGCTGAAGAAGTGGATGTACAGATTGATGAGAAGGATATCCGGATTGATGTTATGCGTGCCTCAGGTAACGGCGGACAGTGTGTCAATACCACGGATTCCGCTGTACGTCTGACGCATTATCCGACCGGAATCGTGATTTACAGCCAGACCGAGAAGTCGCAGCTGCAGAATAAAGAGAAAGCATTTGCTCTGCTCCGCGCGAAGTTATATGATATTGAACAGCAGAAGCAGCACGATGCAGAGGCGGAAGCAAGACGAAGCCAGATTGGAACCGGAGATCGTTCCGAGAAGATAAGGACCTATAATTTCCCACAGGGACGGGTAACGGATCATCGGATCAACCTGACATTGTATAAGATTGATAAGATCATGGACGGTGATATTCAGGAGATCCTGGATGCGTTGATTTCTGCCGACCAGGCAGCAAAATTATTACAGATGAATGAGGCAAGTTAAGAAGAAGGAGAATAAGGGATGGCAAGCTGGAAGGATTATGTAAGGCGTGTGGAACCCTATACACCGGGCGAACAGCCGAAGGAAGACAATATTATCAAATTAAATACCAATGAGAATCCGTATGGTCCGTCACCGCTGGTTCGGAAGGTGCAGGAAAATATTGATGATCTGCGCCTGTATCCGGACCCGACTGCCGGTGCGTTGGTGGAGCAGCTATCCGCTTATCATCAGGTGTCCAAGAATCAGGTCTTTGTCGGAGTCGGCTCGGATGATGTATTGGCGATGGCATTTTTAACCTTCTTTAATAGTGATCGGAAGCTTCTGTTTCCGGATATCACATATTCCTTCTATCCGGTGTGGGCGGAATTATTTCGAATACCATACGAGCAGCCGAAGCTGGATGCGGATTTTCGAATCTGTAAGGAGGATTATTATCGCGAAAATGGGGGAATTGTGTTCCCGAATCCGAATGCTCCGACGGGAATCTATGAGACGTTGTCCTTTGTAGAGGATATTCTGGAGCATAACCCGGGAGTTGTGGTGGTCGTGGACGAAGCGTATATTGATTTCGGCGGAGAAAGTGCGCTGCCGCTTCTGCCGAAGTATGACAATCTTCTTATCGTCCGTACATTCTCTAAGTCGCGTTCTATGGCGGGACTGCGGATCGGATATGCGATCGGGAATCCGGAATTGATCAAGGCAATGAGTGATGTGAAATACTCCTATAATTCCTATACCATGAACCGTCCGTCTCTGCTGTATGGGGTGGAATCCCTGAAGGATGAAGCGTATTTTCAAGCGACGGTACAGAAGATCATTCGTACCAGAACCTGGTTTGGCAAGGAACTGAGGACACTTGGCTTCACATTCCCGGATTCGAAGGCGAATTTCCTGTTTGCCACGCATGAGAGAGTATCTGCAAAGGAGATCTTTGAAGCGGCAAGGAAGAATGGAATCTATGTCCGGTACTTTGCACAGCCGAGAATTGATAATTATCTGCGGATTACGATTGGAACGGATGAGGAAATGCAGAAGCTGATAGATTTTCTTAAAGAATTCCTTTCTTAAGGATAGTTTTCATAAACCAATAATCTTATAAAAACCAAAGTTTGAATCTCGCTATTAGCATGGGAGACTATAGAAAGATAATATGATAGACTATGTATCACTGAGTTATGATCCGATCATTTGATGATCTGCTGGTTCGATGAATGGAAACAGTGATACATAGTCTGTTTTTATGGCTTGATATCAGCCAGATCCGTGACTCCCAATACCTCAAGACTATTGTGTGATCATGATCACACGGTTATTTTCATGATCGTATCGATAGATGGAATCAGACAGGATATCTACCGGATTCACAACGGTACGATTGGCACTGTATACAAGTTGGAGCAGTGCGGATTCTTCGATGTCATAATCTGCCCGGAGCAGAATGATTTCATGAATACTTGAGGGAAGCAGGTAGAAGTCACAATCCTCCTGCTTGGCAAATTGTTTCAGGGAATTATCATAGATCATTGCGGTAGAGCCGTTGATATGAATCTGATTGGTCAGAACATGGAGCGTGAAGTCCGTCTGGTCATAGATCGCAAGCTGCCTGAGATCGTCCGGATTATGAATATAGTCCCTTAAGATTTCCTGCATGGGGCGGATTCTTGCCGGAAAGATCCGCATCGTATTCCGGCTTGCAATGGTATACAATTCCTCCATGGAAATCCCCCATTTTTGAAATTCCCGGTCAGTGATCAGGGCAGAGGCAATGCCGGAGGAATCCTTGTGTACCAGCCACCGAAAGGTAATGGCAAGATCGCAAAAGGGGAGATATGGGCAGTGTTCAAGCTGATCCCGATTACGCTCATAATTCACGATCCGCATAATGATATAGTGTTTGATCGCCGCATAGTCATCAAACAGCGTGGCAGGAAGCTCAAGCTGCGGGATCTCTTCAAATAACGTGGCACGCACCTCAGCCACAATGGAATGCAGGGATCTGCCATCTAAGTATTCCTCGTAGAAATCATTGAGATAGACGGTAGGAGATAAGATCTCACCCTGCTTGTGAAGACAGATGCCGTCAAGCTCGACAGAATTATTCTTGACGAAATGGTTAATGGTTGCCTGGTATTCCTCCGGTTTATCGATTTTATATACGGATTGTTCCTTTACATAGTTTAAGAATTGATTATAAGTCATGATACGACTCCTTTCCTGTTTTTTAGATTGATAGAAGCATAGAATACTAGAATACACAGTATCCCTGTGTTGTCTGATAAAAGCATACAAATAAGACTGTTGGCAAGGATATTCCTGCCCAGTCGATCATACAGTTTCGTAGTAATCGTTTGGGAAATTATTACGAATATTTAAGAAATGAGAGACTATCGGCATTGCTGCCGAACATATTCAGCATAGCGCATTCTGTGAGAAAATGCAAGTAAAAAAAGAAGAATTTTCATCCCCTCACAAGACGGAGTTTATCATTGCTAATAAAAATATATTAAAAACAAGAAAGATCAGGCGGAATAACTTGACAATAAAAATAGGAATATGGTAGTCTATCAGAGGTGACATGTACCGTCACAATATTAGTTTTGGAGGTTTTTTAACATGAACAAAGGTACAGTAAAGTGGTTTGACAGCAAGAAGGGTTATGGCTTTATCAGCGATGAGTCAGGAAAGGACATTTTCGTTCATTTTTCCGGCTTGAACATGGACGGTTTCAAGTCTTTGGATGATGGTCAGGCAGTTGAGTTTGATGTCATCGAAGGCGAGAAGGGACCTCAGGCTGTGAATGTGAATAAGCTGTAAGGGACGCTTGACAAACTACCAGGAACCATACGATTAAGCAACGAGTACCTTTTTAAGTATAATGTAGTTTTTCTATTTTTGGTATTTAAGTTGGCATATCTTGCCGAAGTCGCGATTGGGAGAAGAGCTGTTGTGCAATATTTGTATAACAGCTTTTTTATGTTGATTTTTTTGTGCATTTTTTGTAAGATTAGGATAACTGTTCATGCAATGTGACGGTATATCGGAGGAGAATGTATGGGTGATAGCTTTATTTCTCGAAAGGATCGGATTATTGCATCCGCAATCGAGATTATAAGTGAATCCGGATTGGCTTCCTTGTCAACCAAATCTCTGGCACGTAAGGAGAATATGTCTGAGACATTGATCTATAAGTATTTTGGGGGAATCAATGAGGTTCTGACCGAGGTCGTGCATTATTTTGTACGGTTTGATGAAAGTATAATCCGGACGGTACAGGCAAAGAAGGTTACGAATATTGAGAAGATTCATGAATTTTTTGATACCTATGCCACATATTATGATAACTATATAGAGATTTCTGCGATCATGCTGAATTTTGAAGAACTGCTGCATAATACAGATACACGGGAGATCATTGCAGAATGTATCCAGAAGAGAAATGCATGCCTGCTTAAGCTGATTGAGGACGCGATGGAGGTCGGTGAGATCGATCGAACCTTTACAGCGGATGAGTTAAAATGTACGTTAATGGGAATCTTAAGTACGCAGCTGCTGGATCGGCGATATAATTATCATGCATCCACTTTGAAGGAAGAGGTATTGGGAAGTGTGGATAAGATCCTGCTTCTTGTCAAGTGCGGAAGTGTACCGACAGGATGACGGAACATGTGGATACAGGCGTGGTTAACCGGACAAGAATGTGTGGATACAGGAGTGACGTGACCGGACAAGAGTGTGTGGTCGGAGATAGGTGCTTAACTCACTCAGAAAGGGTAACCTTATTCGGATCGCAGCCGGTCATAGGATGGAATAGATAGGGAGGCAGATGCTATGAAGATCTTAGTAGCAGAAGATGATGAGGCAAATCGTAAGTTTTTGAGCAAATTGTTAAAGAAATATGGAGATGTCACGGTGGTGATGGATGGGTTTCAGGCAGTTAAGAAGTATATGGAAGCCTTAGATGAGAAGAACCCATATCATCTGGTATGTCTGGATGTGATGATGCCGAAAATTGACGGATATAAAGCATTGGATGCAATTCGGGATCTGGAAGGCAAGAATGCATTGACCCCGCAGGAACGGGCAAAGATTATAATGATCAGCGCATTGGACGAGGGCGGATTTGATGAGGAGCTGGCCGGTAACAAGTATGATTGTTATATGAGCAAGCCGATCGATATACTCCAATTTGAAATGAACATTAAGAGAATGGGACTGATCTAACAGTCCCTTTTCCTTATCAGGATCAGAAAGAGGATACCATCATGGATATGTTTGAATATATGCGGGAACAGAAGATGGAACAGGAGTCGCCGTTAGCGAAGAGAATGCGGCCGACCACACTCGATGAGGTAGTGGGACAGGAGCACATCATTGGGAAGGATAAGCTCTTGTATCGTGCCATCAAGGCGGATAAATTAAGCTCTATTATCCTGTACGGGCCTCCCGGGACCGGTAAGACCAGTCTGGCAATGGTGATCGCGAATACTACAAGTGCCGAATTCATGCAGATCAATGCTACAACCTCCGGGAAGAAGGAGATGGGGGCGATCGTTGAGCAGGCGAAGAATACCATGGGGATGTACCAGAAGAAGACGATTCTCTTTGTAGATGAGATTCATCGTTTCAACAAGGCACAGCAGGATTATCTGCTGCCGTTCGTGGAGGATGGAACGGTGATCCTGATTGGTGCAACGACAGAGAATCCTTATTTTGAGGTCAACGGAGCTTTGATCTCCCGTTCCAATGTGTTTCAATTACGGCCGTTATCCAAGGAGAATGTGGAAGAACTGATCCGGCGTGCTGTCTATGATGAGACTAAGGGAATGGGCTCTTATCAGGCGGATATTACGGATGAGGCAGTATCCTTTCTGGCGGATATGGCTGAGGGAGATGCCAGAAGCGCCCTGAATGCGATCGAACTGGGAATTCTGACGACGGATCGGAGCGAGGACGGCAGGATCCATATAACACTCTCTGTTGCAGAAGAATGCATTCAGAGACGATCCCTGAAATATGATAAGGACGGGGATAATCATTATGATACCATATCGGCATTTATCAAGAGTATGCGGGGCTCTGACCCGGATGCGGCTGTCTATTATCTGGCGAAGATGCTGTACAGTGGAGAAAGTGTGACCTTCATTGCCCGCCGGATCATGATCTGCGCGTCTGAGGATGTGGGAAATGCGGATCCACAGGCCATTCAGGTAGCGGCGGCCTGCGCGCAGGCAGTGGAGCGGGTCGGAATGCCGGAGTCCCAGATCATTCTGGCACATGCGGCAATCTATGTGGCATGTGCGCCGAAGAGTAATTCCATTGTGAATGCGATCTCTGCAGCGATGGAGACCGTGAAGAATAAGCAGACAGGTGCAGTCCCGCCGCATCTTCGGGATGCGCATTACGGAGGCTCGAAGACGCTCGGCCATGTTGGGTACCAATATGCCCATGATTATCCGAATCATTATGTAAAGCAGCAGTATCTTCCGGATGAATTAGTGGGGACGAGATTCTATGAGCCGGGCGTTCTCGGATACGAGCAGAAGATCATTGATTATTTTCAAATGATCGGCAGGGATGAAGATACCATTGACGAAAGTGCAGAATAACAGTAGGTATGAGGTGGAGCTATGAAGCTTTGGAAGCGGATACTTGCCCTTGTGGCAGTTATAATTGTAGTCGGAATGGTGATCGCTACCTTCATTATGGGGATCACCGGCAGTGAATATACGCTTGGAATGTTCGGTTTGACGTTTCTTGTTGTCATTCAGATCTTTGTACTCTTAATGATCGTCAGGCTGGTCGATCGGCATAATTCTCAAACGATGGATCCGAATTCTCCGGAGGATTCGGATAAGAATGAGGAATCTTCTTAGTTTTCTTTATTTTTATCACGATCGACGTCTAGAAAATATTGTAAAATCAAAGTTTTTCACCATTTTACTATTCCATTTTGCGTAAAATCATGGTATTATTAAGGTGTGTCAGAAGGTTTTTTTGTTGTGCCTAAATGTCGATATACAAGATAAAGAACAGGTACGGAGAGTGGTTATATGCGGACATTCGTAAGAGAGCGCCAACATAATAAGGGATTTACTTTGGTGGAGCTGATCGTTGTATTGGTGATCTTAGGTATTATGTCAGCGATTCTGGTGCCGGCGCTTCTTGGATATATTGATCAGGCGAAGCTGGAGGCGGAGTATGCGGCAGGTGAGAATTGCCGGATGGCCGCGCAGGTAGAACTGGATTCCCTGCAATTTGCGGAGATCCGTCCGAATTACCAGCATCAGAATATAACAACAGATGGCGAAGTCTGTGCGTTGTGGAGCAACTCATTTCGTCAGCCTGTGATTGAGATGTCCGGACAGGAGATCTATAATATGGTGATCGGTGTCGGAAATTATAAGTATTATTCCGAGATTGAGGATTTGGATAAAGCATATACTGTTTATCTGGTGGGATATCAGAGAACGAAGGACGGTCCGATCGTTTTCTATGACGGAACCTCCTGGAGTCAGAATTGTCCGTGGAAGAATTATTCACCACTTCCGAGTAATCGGAATATTACAGTGAATGGGGAAACGATCGCGGTTCAGTTCTATACCATTACCTATCATGATATTCCAAGACCGGAGGATTTCTTTTATAAGTGTATGAATGATTATTAATGATTCCATAAGAATGGACTGAGAACAGATTAAGAAGGGCAGGTGAAGGGCTGTGAGAACAAGGAATCATAATCAGGGTTTTACCTTGGTAGAAATGATGGTAGTACTTACGATCATTGCTATTCTTGCAGCAATTATATCACCCTCAGTCCTTGGATATGTTGATGACGCCAAGAATAAGGAGCATATCATTCATGCCAGAACGGCGGTGACAGCGGCACAGACGGAACTGTCTACGTTATACAGCGCAGGAAAGCTGAAGCTGACAGCTGCGGAAAAGCAGAAATGGAGAGAACATTATGAGTTCGCGGACGGGGTGTCCTTGTCCGTTGAGACGATTGTAGATAAAGATCATGTGGTAAAGGGCAGAGAACGAAATGCATATATAATCAGTCGCGCCTTTTATCGGGAGGGCGGTATCTGTGTTGAGTATGACGGACAGGACTATCAGGTGGTAGAGCTTGTGGATGGATATGAGCTGCCGATCGTGTTTATGGGCAGTGATAACAATGCAAACGCGGACAGTGTACTGATGAACAGATAATGAAACTTGGAAGGACAGAGATATGAAGAATAGGAGATCCGGACAATTAAATCATCAAGGCTTTACATTGATAGAGCTGGTTGTGGTTCTGGTATTAATGGGAATCCTGTTATCCATTTCCGCAGCCGGACTGATCGCATTTCAGGATCAGGCAGGGAAGCTTCAGAAGAATGAGTCGGCACAGACGATATTCATGGCGGCTCAGAGTAAGCTGACCCAAATGGAGGGAAATGGGCAGATTGAAGAGCTGAAGGATCGTTTGAAGGATGAAGATGGGAATTATTCCATATCGGATTATGTTCCGGTATTCTCACCAATCAATGACGAATTCAACCGTTATTTCTCGAACTATATTACCAAGACAGTCATGCATTCCACCTCCTTAAGTGAAGAGGGGAAGTCCAGACTGGCCGGTTCTCAGGCGATGTTAATGACGGATCTGGATATCTGGGGGACCTATGATGATAATGTCTTGCTTTCATTAAGGGCGAAGGCAGGGGACTATGATCTTTATGTGCAGGACCCATCCTCCCTTCCGGTTCAGACGCAGATCTTATTTGAATTGATCGAAGAGACTGTAGCAGATAAGGAAATCTTGAATGGAGCTATATGTATTGAGATTGCACCGGAAGAAGGACAGATCTTCTCCGCATTTTACAGTGATACGGCATACGAATTCTTTTACGGCAATAAGGAAAACGGTTCGGAAGGCAGAGTAGATATTGCCCAGAGATTTGATCAGGCCAGAACGAATAAGGGACTGGGGTATTATGGTGTGAATTCACTGACCCATGTCACGTATCTTCCGACTGCCGGAATCTCGCTTGGAGAGCTGACCGTAGATAATGGGAATACACTGTCCTATCATTTGGCGGTAGCGGATTCTACGAATATTGATCTGAATGATCTCACCTATATGATAACCGTCTATGATTCCACTTCCTCCAGAAAGGCGCTGGAATTCACGGTTGACGGTAAGGATGTTAAGAATAAGAGTGCGGACATCATGGAGAATATGGTGGAATGTCCTACCGTCCGCTATGATGTAACGGAAACGGCGACCAATCTCGGTAATTACAAGATTCCGATCTATAAGGAGCAGTTAAGCGGTGAGACGGTTCCCGGGATCGGTTTTATCTTAGATGCTGCAGATGAGGCAGCCACTACCGAACTGTTGGAGCAGGAGGCCTATGATATTCGTTATGGTCATGCACCGAACGGAATCTTCGCACAATCCCTAAGCTTCTTCCGGTTTGGCACCTGGACGGAGATTGAGGGCGCATGGACGGATAATATATTTGTAACTATTACGGTTACCAGTGACGATCTCGATGAACCGGCTATTGCAAGAAGCAAGTCCACCAGTCCGATGTTTGCGGATGCAACCTTAGATAACAAGATCGGGCAGGGCAGTACCGGTGATAATAATTATAAGAGATATGGAATTGAGAACTGCCGCCATTTCTATAATATGCGGTATTATGAAGATGTTGAGATCACAACTCTGGGACTTCCGGATGCGCATGCGAGTGATCTGAATAAGTTCCGGATAACCTTTGTTCTTCGCGAGGATCTGGATTGGGCAGAGTTCGCGCAGACCTCTTATTATGCGTCATCCAAGAAATATTTTTCGGATCGGATTACCTCTGATCATAGGGCAGACGACCTTGATTTTCCTGCATTTAAGATGCTTCGAAGTACAGATACCCTGACGGGTCTTAAGGAAGAGGAAGCGCTTGCTGTTGCACAGGCGTTAGAGGCGAAATATCCGACCTATGGAATCAGTGATTTAGATACGCTGACTGCTGCACTAGAGAATAACTGGACGGTTCTTGATCCGACAGATATCAACAAAAAGAAGACGATTCGGATTCCTGATATGTTAAATGATAATCTGGAGTTGTCTCATCGTATTACCAATCTTTCCGTGACTATGCAAAGCAATTATGTATATGGTCTGTACCGGAATTATGCATCCGGACGGGATCTGCCGACCGGATTATTCCTGGAGAATCTGGGTACCATCAAATATTTTGCCGTGGATCAGATATCCGTGGTTGGTAAGAACAAGGTTGGAGCCATCTGCGGTTCTAATCGCGGAACCCTTCTGTATGTGGGAACTCTGTCAACCAGAACGGATGCGCATAAGGAGCCTTCGAAGGTGCAGGGGATCAAATATGTGGGCGGTGTATTTGGCTATCAGGCAAGCATTGGTACACTGGATTACACGTATGCCAACCGGGATGTCTTTATCAATTATCTGACCAATCACGCGTGGGTAACCGGAACAATGTATGTCGGTGGAATTACCAGCTATGTGGTAAATGGTGATCAGACGAAGATCAATGATACCGGTAATGATACAGAGGATTATGCGAAGATTCGGAAGGTGATCATCCGGTATTGTGAGAACTATGGTCTTGTCCGAGGTGTGCATCAGCCGCTTCGGGAAGGAGAGACTATTGATCCGGCGGATGAAGCAGCAGTATTATCTTACCGTCAGTCTGTCCGTTATATTGGCGGTATTGTCGGTTATATGAATAATATCAAGGATTGGCCTTCTAATATTGCATATAATGATAACCGTATCACTGCCTGCTACAGCTGCCCGGTCTATCATACAGAATATGATAAGGAGCTTCTCGAACAATTAGAGAAGCTGAATACGATCAGGCATTATCAGATTGCGGAAGATGATCAGCAGGAGCTTCTGGAGCTTCTTAACGAGTACAATGTCGGTTATTGTGTGGGCGGAATTGCGGGATATGCAGGGCAGATCATTATTGACAGCTGTGGTGTCCGCTTGAAGGATAATAAGATTGTAGACGGTTATGGAAACGAACTGACCACCGGTTATATTTTCGGAGATCAATATGTAGGCGGTGTAATCGGCTTCAATGATTCGTACATTGTAGGAAGCTCCAATAATGTGCAGACCGTATGCGGAAATGATTATGTAGGTGGTATTATCGGTATCAATGTGCATGCCGGGGCGCAGACGACAGAGGAGGAGCGGCTGGAGCTTCTGGAGATTGATATAGAGGGAACGAATGGTAATTATGCCCGTGCGAATAGTATCGTGAACCGTGGATATGTATTTGGATTGTATGATTATGTAGGCGGTATCGCCGGATATAATGCCGGTAACCTGGAGAACAGCCGGACGGAAGCACTTAGTGACAGGATTCCGGTTATTTCCGGACGCAACTATGTTGGCGGAATTACCGGAAGATCACAGGGAAGCGGAACCTGTGGCGGTCAGACCGTACTTGCTGCAGTTAACGGTGAGAACTATGTAGGAGGTTTGGTAGGATATATTGGGCCGTCAGATCCATATCCGAAGTCAACGACCTTTGAGGGCGGAAGTGTCTATGCGAACGGAAGCTTTGCGGGTGGTATTGCCGGAATCGTCATGAATCCGAATATCTATGATATTTCATATAGTCCGAGACCGGTCTCTGTTGTGGGACGGTACTTTGTCGGCGGTGCATTTGGCGGCAGCATTATCAATCCGACCAGGGATGTCTCTGTCAATGACTGGGTTGGAAGAGAGAATTATACAGAATTGGATTTGCGGGGAACAGCATGTGTTGGCGGTAGTATTGGATATAATGTTATAGGGAATGCGGACGGAGATACTATAGAAGAGGGTGTAAGGCGGTTAGCCGGAACGGTATCTATGAAGGATGAAATTGTAACACCGTCTTCAGGAAGATCCCAGAAGGAAGTCGTTGATCTGATATGGTCCCTGGATGCAGAAAGAGCATTTGGTATCTCTGATTATGCTATGCTTTATAGGCCTTCTCACAATGCACATTGTATCATGGTGAATTCCATTGCGCCAATCGAGGCGGATGGCTATGAGAATAAGCTGGTATATGCGGCAGGTGTTGTTGGATATAACGGGAATGATTCTATACTGAATATGGATAGTATGAGTAATTATAATAAATTCAGGACTAACAGTATCCGTACTACGGCAATTGATGTGATGATGGATATGTATAACCCGGATACGCATCAGATTGAACAGACCGTTGTTGCCTGTGCATTTACGGGTAATTTTGTAGGCTGTAATACATATAGATCGACAATTACGAATTGTCAGGGTCAGGCCATGTTCAGTACGGAAGGTACCTATCGAGGCGGTTTATGCGAAATTAATAACGGCACGATCAATAATCCGCGGATTCAGAATAATGATAAGTATTATATATATCAGACGAATGATGAGGGAGCAAGCTATATAGGCGGTGTGTGCGGACGTAATAATGGCAGGGTGATTGTATCCAATTGCGGAGATGCCAATTTGCAGGGGAAGAGTGTTATAGGCATGGTTGCTGCCGAGAATTATGGTACGATAGAATTGAGTAATGCTACCTTTAACGGAGTAAGAATCTATGGAGAAAGCAATGGATCGGTCGTAGGAGCGGTTGTTGGTCGGAATATTGGAAGCATTCAGGTAACAGCATCAGCTGGTTATGTGCAGCTTCGCGGCTATTCCGTGATCTCCGGCGGTGATTGTGTTGGAGGCTTTATCGGGGAACAGGTTGGTCCGATCGAGATGATTGATTATCGGAGTATTATTCAGTCCAGTCAGAATAGTTGTATTCAGGCGCCGAATGGCGTGTGCGGAGGTTTGATCGGACGGTTGATTGTGACCGGAGGCGATGTAACTATTCGGAATTGCATATTTGGAGATTCTAAGGACATAACAGGGAACAAGACCGGTGGTTTGATCGGAGCAATTGAATTGCTGGATGATCATAAGGTGGTCATTCAGGATTCTTATGCAACCCGTTTTATTACGGGAGAAGGGGCAGATAGTATGTCTGCCGGAATCGTTGGCTATGTGCATGCTGTATCGGATGAGATTCAGGGATATGTTGTGATCCGGAACTGTTATGTGGCAGGAGAGGTTAGGAATAATACGGATGCGAATAGAAGCGCCGGAATCGTATATGATGCCGGAGGACGCACTGTGATTGATACCTGCAGGGTATATGCGCCGAAAGCAGGTTATGGAATTACCGCAACGCAGGCTCTGGCAATTATGAACTGCTTTGATGGATCATTAAAGGGCATTGAGCGGTTTGGTTCTGTGACAGATCCATCTGTAAATACAATTCGGAATAATTACTGCATGTGTAATTCCAAGAACTATACTCCTAATGTAAATGGAGAATATCCGGAGGATTATACTGTTACGTTTACAGAACGTCCGGTTCAGCTGAACACCTATAAAAACGACAGTATATATGATGTATATGCCACATATTTAAAGACAGATCCAGATACAGGTGCTGAAGAAATGATAGTCTGTGACTCAGGTATTCATGTGAATGCCGGTAATAATCCCGGTCAGGTGGGAAGCTTTTATAATGACTATAGTGGTCAGTCAACATGGAAAAATATGGAAAACGCATATATGCAATATATAGAAACGCACTCTGTCCCTTGTGAGTATTAAGGAGAATCAGGATGGAACATGGCAATACAACAATTCAATATCGCAGAGGCTTGAATCATCGGGGATCCTCGCTGATCACAGTGCTTGTGGTGATTACGGTATTGATGGTGATCGTCTTATCCGTTCTTGCTGTGTCCTATCAGTATTTCATGTCTCAGAATAATGAAATGTATGAGCAAAAGTGCAGGGAAACGGCATATTCTCTGTCTCAGGAGCTGAAAAGCGAGATTGTCGGCAAGAAATATAATGGGTATGCGGAGCAGGCGGCATCGAATAATGAATTATGGCTGTATCTTCGGGAAACGATCGCTCAGGAGAATACGGTGGCCGGGGAAAATGTCTGGCCGTATTATGACAGCGGAAATGAACTGAAAGCTTTGGACAGCGAAAGCTTCACGTATGATCTGAGTACGTGGAAAAAGGCGGCTGGTCTTGCGGAAGCAAAGCGGTATTTTAAGCTGCAGCCTGTGAGTACCGGAGATGATCTGTTGAATGAGGAGCTTCCTGTAACATCGGTATGTATGTACTGGGAGCCGGGAAAATATACGAATTCCGTTTCGGAGATTCGTCTGCATATTATTGTGACGACACAGATGGGTGATTATACATATACCATTCGAGATGTCTATCATCTGGTGACGGATGCCTATACGGATGAAGATGCAGATAATACCACATTAGTTGCGGGAAGTGTAAGCTCAGGCGCACAGATCTATAAGTATCAGCGATGGGAGTGGGTGTATGATGGTGAAGAATAATCGGGAAATACATACAGACTTATATTCAGAAAAGCGCCCATATGATAATTCTGACAATTATGCAAGGAAGGGTGCGATCAGGGATCGATGGAAGAATAGCGGTATGACTATGATGGAAACGCTCGCTGCCTTTGCCATTCTGATGATCATTACTTCCTCTTTGATCGGGATCATAGAGTTTTCCAGTCGGATGAGCATGGATGCTGCCGATCGAAGGACAATGGGAGCAGATCTGAATGAACTGCTTGCTCATAAAACTTCTGATGATTCCATGAATCCACGTTTTATGAAGGCGGAGGTTATGGATGGAGAAGAGAGTAGTTTGAAGCTGATCATTGATACAGAAATGACAGATCCTTCCAATTATAGTGAAAGTGGTCTAGGAGGAACTCCTGCAGAGATTGAGCTTCATGGCTGTACGGTTTATCAGCTTCCGTATCCGGACGCATTGAATCCGGAAATAACAGTTCTCAGATTTGAATATGATTCTTCCTTAGAGCATTGATATGAGAGTTTTGTTTGAAGGTTATATTGAAAGAGTCATATATAAAAAGGTTATATTGAAAGAGCTATATATTAAAAGAGTTATATATATAGAGGATTGATTGATCATGGGATAGCTCAGGATCGGTCACGAGGAAATGGGTGATTGTATGATAAGAAAATGCAGGAATTACAATCAAATAAATAATAACCGTGGTACGACACTGGTGGAGATGATCGTCTGCTTTGCATTGCTTGCAATCCTTATGGTTGCGGCAACAGAGATCATCCATTCTGCTATGCGGACCTATACCTGGGTGAAGCAATCGACAACCGGACAGGAGATCTCGGATCTGATCTGTGATAAGATTGAGGCGGATCTATCGGGAGCTGTGACCAAGCGGCAGATTCCGGATGTGTCAGACGATAATTCAGAGATCTTTTATTATGACAAGTATAATCGACCGGTTCGAATCCAGAATAAGGACGGTTATTTATATTTTGCTTATGGGAAAGAGGAAGAGGAATCCAGATGGTCCTTTGATTCCGGATTGTATCGCGGCTATACCATTCAGGAGATCAAGTTCTATAAGGTAATGTCTGCCGATGTGAGTCAGAGGGCGGAGGCAGATAAGAACGATGATGAATATCTGGATGATGCCAAATATTCCAGCGATGTATACAAAGTGAAGCTTACCATGTATAATAAGAAGGATGGAGAATATGTTACAGAGCGTTATATTCACTGCCGCGGGATGAATCAGTAACGCATGGCCTGATTGGCGGCAGTAAGCTTATTGGTGAAATAAAAGGATAGCATGACAGGTGTAAGAAGTATGGATGAAGAGATCATAGTTGAGAGTAAAGGCAGAAAAATACTCCGGATCATAATCAGGTATCTGGCTGTAGGAATCTTGATCCTGCTGGTTTCGTGGATCGGATTTTCTTATTTCAGACTGCGTAACGGCGGCGATGTGGCACTTCGGGAAGCCAAGAATGCCAGATTGGCACTGATTGCTACCGGAATTGAATATCGCGGTTCGGGAAAGAGTATCTATACCTCCTCGAAAATCAGCGGAATGACGAATGAGGTATATAACAATGTGAAGGAATTATCCGGTGCAGATGGGAATCTGAGGCTGGTTAGATATGATTATGATTCCAATGAGGTAAGGCAGCTGCAGTATCGTCAGGGGCAATATCTGGTGTCCTTTGAGATGGATGATAATGGGGAAGAGACCTGGACAGTGGAATATATTGTTCCATTGGATCTGAAATAGTATATAAGAGCGGAGGCTTGAGGATAACAATGGCAGTATACAAATATAAAGCACTAGATGAAGAGGGAAAATCTTATAGTGGGAAAATGCAGGCGACAAGCGATCAGGACTTGCATGAAAAGCTCAAGTCTTCCGGTAAATTCCTGGTGGATTATAATGTGGAAGGGGTTAAGATCCGGTCGAAGCGGCTGCGTTCGGACCATTTGGCTGACTTCTCCTTAAACTTAAGTAAGCTGCTTCGGGCAGGTATTACATTAGTCCGTGCCCTGGATATTATTGCAGAGGATGAATCCATAGCAGACAAAGAACGGGCCATATACAGAGATTTATTGAAGATCGTGCGGCAGGGACGTCCGCTTTCAGATGCGATGGCAGAACAGGGGGATACCTTCCCGCCGTTATTCATTAATATGATGCGAAGTGCCGAGAATACCGGTGGTATGGATTCGACAGCAGCTCAGATGGCGGATTATTACAGCAAGGAATACCGGTTAAATCAGAAGGTCAAGAGCTCCATGACCTATCCTAAGATTCTTGTAGTCATGATCATCGTGGTTGTTGCCATTATCATGGGCTTCGTAATGCCGAAGTTCAAGGATCTGTTCGCACAGATGGATTCTCTTCCAATCGCAACAACGGTGCTGCTTGGTATCAGTAATTTCGTTGTTAAGCGGTGGTACATCCTGCTGTTTGCCGCTGCGGTATTGTTCCTGTTGTATAAGGTGATATTTGCAATTCCGCAGGTTCGTTTGATGAAGGATAAGCTGGAATTACATCTTCCGGTGATCGGCAAGCTGCGTAAGGTCATCTATACCGCCCGTTTTGCGAGAACCTTATCAAGCTTATATTCCTCCGGTATGCCGATCATCAGCTGTTTGAGCATTGCAAGAACAACGATCGGTAATTCTTACATAGATAAGCAGTTTGATGACGTAATCGCCGCCATCAGCGCCGGTGAGACGTTGAGCGGTGCAATAGATAAAGTAGATGGATTTACCAAGAAATTGATATCCACCATTGGTGTCGGTGAAGAAACCGGTTCCTTAGATACCATGCTGATCTCGATTGCGGATCAGATGGATTATGAATCAGAAATCGCGACACAGAAGCTGGTGGCCATGTTAGAGCCAACGATGATCGTAGTAATGGCTGTGATTGTCGGGTTCATTATGGTCGCGGTTATACAGCCAATATATGGATCATATCAATCCATTTCGAATACCGGAATGTAAGGAGGAGCAGGACTTGAGCGTAGTAATATACATTTCAGGAAAACAATTACAGATCATATGCGCAAAGGGTGTCGGTCAGAAGGCGAAGGTTACGGATGCCTATGTGGTCGAGACTCCGGAGGGAAGCGTGATCAACGGTACAGTTATGGATACCGAAGCGTTTATCCCATTTATGAAGGATCTCTTCGCGCAGAACAAGATTCCGACCAAGGATGTAAGCTTGGTGATTAACAGCCGGAAGATCGCAGGTAAGAATCTGGATGTTCCTGTGATGAATGCATCTAAGACCCTTGACTATGTTACAAGAGAATTCTCGGAAATTGACAGGGAAGAGGGCGAAGGCGTCTTCTGTTATACCACGTTAAAAAGTGATAAGAACAGTAAGCTTCGCAAGGTATATGCTGAGACGGTATCCAGAGGCTTCATTCAGGAATACATGGGAATCTTCTCTGAGATTGGCATTCAGTTAAAGGGCATATACAGCAGTGAAGGTGTGCTGATTAAGTTAGTAGAATTGACAGCTGCAGAGCTTCGCAAGACCTTCGTGGTACAGGTTGCCGATGACAATCTGCTGACCAGCGTTGTATGGGTCAATGGCAGCTTCTATTATTACAGCAGCCAACGGTGCTTTCAGGATATCGGAACACCGGAATATTTTGATGAGTGCAGCCGTTCCATCGGGCAGTTAAGTCAGTTTATGAAGGCAAATCAGATCGAGTATCCGGTGGAGACCATCTATATCGGCGGTATGACAGCGGAGAATGCGGATTACTATCTTCATACGGTTGCTAATGGAGAAATGGATGCAGGCGTGGAGATCTTTGACTGCGGAATCTCTCTGAATGCGCAGATGGGCAAAGATGTACATTCGGTTCTGATGGCGCTCGCCGGTCTGATCGGACAGGAAAAGGAAAGCAACCTTCTGACGAATTATTCTGTCCAGAAATCCAGTACGTCCGGACAGCTTAGGAAGCGAATTTTCCTGGTGGGCTCTGTCTTTGCTGTTATGATCCTGTTATTTGCTGCTTCCTTTGCATGGAAGCTGTCAGTACAGAGACAATTGGAGAATATCGAATTCGAGAATACAGATCCTATGAAGCAGGCACAGCTGATGGATTATGAGTTGTTTTCTTATGAAGTACGCATGACGGGAAATCAATTAAAAAGCATGCAGAATATTGGACAATATATTGAAACCTATCCGGTCTTTACATCGGATGTGATTTCAAAGTTAGAGGATTCTGCCGAAGGCTATGCGGAGATCGAGATCAGCAGCTTTGATGCGATATCCGGCGTCATTCAGTTCACGGTATCGGCAGAGGAGGTAGAGGATATTAACCAGTACATTGCCAAGCTCATGGAGATGGATCTGTTTAATTCCGTTGATTATACCGGATACAGTTACAATGACAGCGAAGGAACGTGGGATGTGCATGTATCCTGCATTCTGGCTGAAGGTGTAGGAAGGTAGGTGAGAGACGATGCAGATAGCAATGACAGAACGGGATAAAAAATTGATTGTGATCCTTTCCATCATCGTAATTGTGGTTGCCATCGGATATTGGTTCATCCGTCCGGCCTTAAAAGATGTGAAGGAAATGAAGGAAGAGATTGAGGAGCAGGAGTCTCTTAAGCGTTTAAATGATATTAAGATGGCGCAGATGCCGGTTATGCAGGTCGATATCGAAGATAATAAAGCTGAGATTGATACGCTCAAGGATGAATTCTATCCGATGATGAATAGTGATGAGATAGATAAATATTTTACAAGCATGGTTCTGAACCGGAATCTCTTTGCGTATGACTTAAATATCGAGATCGAAAATACGCCGTCTTCTTTGGAACCATACCAATATACTACCTCTATTTCTCAATTTGCGGATGAGGAATATGAGGATGAAGAATACGAGGATGACGAATCTGAAGATTCTGAGGATGAAGATTCCTATGATGCCTATGATGCTTATGATGATGAGCTGTATATGGATTCCTTTGATGACGAGGAAGAGGATTCGGAACCGGCAAATACGAATGTATATGCGGCTAATGTCACCATGCGGATCGGCGGTTCTGAGGAGAATATGATGAAATTGATCGATGACCTGTCGATCATGGACCATCGGATGCTGGTGCGTGGGTATTCATGGACGATTACCAAAAACACTGTGGTTGGTGAGGACACTCCGATCGAAGGGAATGACATCACAAATACTTACTCTGAAATGGATGCCAGTGGAATCTTTACAGTGGTTGATCGTATGGAGCTGAATTTGAATCTGACCATGTATATGTATCAGGAATAACTAAGCGGATATAAATAATACACAGTATAATTCGAATAGATAAGGAGAACAAGGTGGAATATAAGAAGTCGAATACCATTCGAATTGGTGACGTTCTGAAGGAATTCGGATATGTTACCGATGATCAGATTGGCGAAGCAATTGCATATCAGAAGGAACACAAGGGAACCCTGATGGGAGCCGCCCTGATTGAATTAGGGTTCATCAATGAACGTCAGATGCTGGATGCCATGGGTAAGCGTCTGGATCACGAGGTTGTCAATGTCGGCGACCTGTCTGTGGATATAGCGGCAGTAGAACAGATCCCGAAGGCAGTTGCAGAGAAATACTGTATGATGCCGTATGCCGTGGATGACAGAGGTCTTTACTTGCTGGTGAATGATCCTTTGAATTTCTATGGGTTAGAGGATGTCCGGCAGATCACAGGTATGCATGTGGAAATCAAGCTTTGTGAGAAAGCGCAGATTGAAAATGCAATTCAGTATTACTATTCAGAAGTATCTGCCAGAAAAGCGGCCGATAAGGCAGCTAAGAATTCCAACGTGGTAGAGGATATTGTAGAGGTCAGCATTGAGGATGGTGATGATACTCCGATCATCAACCTGCTTAATAGTCTGATCATTCGGGCATACAATTCCAATGTATCCGATATCCATATCGAACCATTTGAGACACATACCTCCGTGCGAATGCGTATGGATGGTGTTATCACGGATATCATGCAGCTGCAGAAGAATATTCACAGCTCTTTGATCGCGCGTATTAAGATCTTGGGTGATCTGGATATTGCAGAACGCCGTATCCCGCAGGATGGACATTTCCGTACCAGTATTGAAGGAACGGGTCTGAATATCCGTGTATCCGTAATTCCGACAGTATTTGGTGAGAAGGCGGTACTTCGACTTCTGGCATCAGCCGCAAGTATCGATAACTCGGGAACCTTCGGTATGAAGGAGAAGAATTATCAACTGGTACATAAGATGCTGCAGTCTCCGAATGGAATCATCTATGTAACAGGGCCTACCGGTTCCGGTAAGTCTACCACCTTGTATATGATTTTAGAGGAGTTGTCGAAGCGTTCCGTGAACATCTCCACCATTGAGGACCCGGTAGAGAAGAATGTCAGCAAATTAAATCAGATGCAGGTAAATAACACGGCAGGACTTACCTTCGAAGTGGGACTTCGAGCTTTACTTCGACAGGATCCGGATATTATCATGGTAGGTGAGACCCGTGATAACGAGACGGCGGCCATTTCCGTCCGTGCAGCGATCACCGGTCACTTGGTACTATCAACACTGCATACCAATGATGCGGCTTCTTCCGTTGTCCGTCTGGTCGATATGGGAATCGAGCCATACATGCTGGCGAACTCCTTGGTAGGTGTGATCGCACAGAGGCTGGTTCGTAAGGTGTGTCCGGTCTGCGGTACATGGGGCGAGATGACAGATCGGGAAGAGAGCATTGCCGGAAGACATATGGAGCGCGTGAAGCATGCGGTGGGATGCAGCCAATGTAACAATACCGGTTATAAGGGACGTATCTCCATTCATGAAATCCTTCCGATCGACAAACCGATCCGTGCCATGATCTCTGAAGACAAGACGGCAGAAGATATCAAAGACTATGCCAGAAAAGAGCTTGGCATGCTGACCCTGAAGGAAAGCGCATTGGAGCTGGTAGAGGAAGGCCTAACAACGATTGATGAGCTTGTGAAGGTGGCATACTACGATTAGAGGGATTCCATCGAAGAATGACATTTCCAATAATTACAGGATTCTGTGAAGAATAAATGAGAATTTAATTGAGATGGAATACTAAAAAAAATGATGCGTTAGGTCGATATATATATCAGAAAACAGAAATCGTGATCATGGATCATAAGTATTAACTATCACTTGTGATATCACAGAAATTATGTTATTATTATCTTATGTTAAGTCGTATAACGACAAAGAGAAGGAGGCTACATATTATGATGAAAAGAAGAGAGAAGAATAAAGGTTTTACCTTGGTGGAATTGATTGTTGTATTGGTAATCTTAGCAATCTTAACCGCAATCTTAGTTCCTGCATTACTTGGTTACATTGACAGTGCAAGATCTAAGCAGACAGTATTGAATGCAAGAAGTGCCATGACTGCAGCTCAGGCAGAGATGTCAACGATTTATGCGTCTACAGATGTACCTGCTGATATTGCGAGTGCTTCTAAGTCTCATATTGCAAATGTAAAGTCTACGGCTGATACGACTAGTCTTGGAACAACCGTATTGGAAGTGGCATGTAAAGCAAATTATGTTTCAACTACAGATCGTAAGAGTCAGCATGACGCCTTTACCATTTCTTGGGTACATTATAAGGATGCTACCGGTGAGGTATGGTATGACGGAACTAATTGGGTGGATTCAACAGTTACCCCTAGTACAACTAAGTATTCCATTATTACTGAGTAATCAGATTAAGAATTGATTATATCGTTAATGAAAAGGAGAACTCTCATACAGAGGGTTCTCTTTTATTTTTGATCTGCAAAATTTTCTATTGATTATTTCTGCTTATCTCACATTTCTATCTAATCATTTTATCTTCTTTGCTTGATGGTTATTATAGAACTGCATAGAACAAAATGTTATCTGACAAAACCATTTCTTGTGAATATGAGCTTATGATACTGCAAATTGTCACCGGTCAATATAGCCGGGTTGACAATGAGCGGTGGTATGATTATAATGAATGCGGATAAAAATGATCAAAGGTATATAATATGAGTGTAAAGGAACAGGTTTTAGAGGTATTAGAACAGAATAAGGGAGAGTATATCTCAGGCGGGAAGCTTGCAGCAGAATTAAAGGTCAGTCGTAATGCAGTCTGGAAAGCAATTAAGAGTCTGCAGAAGGAAGGCTATTCCATTGAAGCCGGAACCAATCGGGGCTATCGTCTACAAGTGGAGAATGATATCCTGTCTGCACCCGGTATCCGCAGGTATCTGCTTCCGGAATACAGGCAGTTGGAGCTGGAGGTATATAAGTCGATCGATTCCACGAATACCAGAATTAAGGAATATGCTTCCGATGGAAGACCGGAGGGCTTGATCGTGATTGCAGAGGAACAGACGAATGGGCGCGGACGAATGGGGAGAAGCTTCTATTCTCCGAGTTCCAGTGGGATCTATATGAGCTTTCTGCTGCGACCGAGATTCTCTGCAGAAGAATCCTTATATTTGACGACAGCGGCTGCGGCAGCGGCGGCAGAGACCATTGATGAAGTTCTGGGAATCAAGCCGGATGAGAAGGGCGCACTGATCAAATGGGTAAATGATGTGTTCTTCCGTGGCAAGAAGGTATGCGGTATCCTGACGGAGGCATCGGTGAATGTGGAGAACAGTATGCTCGAGTATGCGGTAACGGGAATCGGATTTAATGTCTATGAGCCGGAGGGTGGATTTCCGAAGGAAATACAGGAGATTGCCGGTTCCATCTTGGGACCGCGTCCGGGTCAAGGACAGACAAGGGATCTGTCTGCTGAGGGTTTGGATGCAAAAAGGGTAGAGGCAGATGTCAGGAGCCGGATCGCTGCCGGTATGATCAACCATTTTATGAAGTATTATGAGACACTGACCGAGCGGTCCTATATGCCGGAATATAAGCGGCGGTCTTTTCTAATTGGGCAAGAGGTACGAACGATGACGGAGCCGTCGATTCAAGGGATTGCAGTAGATATTGATGAGGAAGGACACTTGATCCTGGAGCTTGCGGATGGCAGTCGGAAGATCCTGTCCTCCGGAGAAGTCAGTGTAAGACCTATAAAACCATGATGGAAAAAGCATATCGATTTAGAATTTGCATGACAGCTGTGGTTTGATTAAAGAGAATCATAGATGATTCATGGAAGTGAATTAGAAAAAAATGGATGAGAATAAATGAACATGGAAGGAATGGATACAATGGAACAGACAGTACATAACGAACAGGAGCAGAAATCAGCATTTACATTAGGAGATATTGTATATATTGGCGTTTTTGCGGCAACAATCTCCGTATGTGCGCTGGTTTCGATACAAACTCCGTGGGGGGTTCCGTTTACCCTGCACACTTTTGCAGTAGCGCTTGCAGCATATTCCATGGGTAAATGGAAGGGCAGCATGGCTACTTTGATCTGGGTGCTGGTCGGATTAGTTGGTGTACCGGTCTTTTCCGGATTCACGGCGGGATTTGCCAAGCTTGCCGGTCCAACGGGCGGCTATATCTGGAGCTTTATTCTTATGACCTTTCTGTGCGGCATGCATCTGAATAAGCATAAGAAATGGCTGACGATTCTATGGTCGATCGCCGGTCTTGTGGTATGTTATATATGTGGTATGCTGCAGTTCATGCTGGTTATGCATATGGGATTTGTGGAAGCATTTTTAATGACCATCGCTCCATATATTGTGAAGGATGTGATATCCTTGTTTGCTGCCTACGCGCTGTCAATCCCGATTCGTAAGGCATTACGGACAGCCGGTTATGTTATTCAAGAATAATTTTTAAAAACGAATAAAAAACCGAAAACAGGTAATACTATGATTAGTCCGATAAGTCAGGTACTTGTCGGATCAACAAGTAAGTTCTTTTTCTCATAAAAGGACCTACGATCCTCCCCTTTATCCATGGCCTCCGGTTTCCCCGCCGGAGGCTTTGTTATGTGATTCTGACGGTTATAGACATTTTTTAGAAAATGTACATAGATTATCCGGTTATGAAATGCTATAATACTTACAGTGTGCTTTGCTGACCATTCGATTGTGTTGGTTTGGATAAGCGAATGAACTTTGTTGGACAACACAGGATTAAAGGGGGATTCTATGAAGAAACGTAGTTCTTGGATGATTTATTTGTTTGAATTTACGAATGCAGGTGCATGTATTATCCTGCCGATCCTTATCTTTTTTAATGTAGGTGGGTGGTTTTTCCCGAAGCTTGGAAGTGATTATACGGCAGCGGATCTGCTTAGTTGTATCAAGGCATCCCTTGTAGTATTGATCGTATTTGCTATCGTGGTAGGTGTTCCGCTTATCATGTTGTTTTATGATTGCTTTGTGACCATGAAGGATGTAGAGGGATTTCGAGTCTCTACAATGTCCATTATCATGGCGCCGGCCTCCTATCCGCTGATGCGGACCAATGCTTTAGAGGAACCTAAGAACGTCAGAACCTTCCATACGATCGCAGGATCTTCCGTGTTTGCGACGAATGTACTGCTGGTCATTTCTGTGATCTATTATCTGATCCGGATATTGGCTGCGTTCTTTATGATGAAGGGTTAGATTATTAAGACACCGGAGATTGTTGTATGAAGATCGGAATGGTATTAGAAGGCGGTGCCCTGCGGGGGTTATTTACGGCGGGCGCATTGGACTATCTATTAGAACAGAATATTCAGTTTGATTACATTGCAGGGGTCTCTGCCGGTGCAGGTAATATGATGAATTATGTCTCGGGTCAGAAGGGAAGGACCAGGCAGGTGATCAGTCCGGGGAAGAAGAACAGCTATTACGGGCTGAAGCAGCTTGTTAAGACCGGACAATTCCTGAACCTTGAGAAGAATGTTGTGGAGTTTGCCAAGGTTACATTTCCTTATGATTTTGAAGCGCATCGGAGAAGTTCGGTTGAGCATGAGATTGTGGTTGTGAATTGCGATACGGCCGAGGCGGAATATATGAATGGACACGCGGAGTCAGATGATGAGGTATTAGCTGCTGTGAAGGCTTCCTGCTCGGTTCCACTTATATCCATTCCGGTGATGATCGGGGAGCATCCGTACATGGATGGCAGTCTGGTCGATTCGATTCCATACAGACGGGCCTTTGAGAAGGGCTGTGATAAGGTATTTATCATCATGACCAAGCCGGGAGATGTGACGCCGACGGATTACAGGAAATATAAGACCTGGATCAACTTGACCTATGGGAAAAAATATCCGAAATTTGCGGAAGCGCTGATGAACCGTTCGGATATCTATCTGGAGCAGAAGGCAGAGATGGAGCGTTTGACGAAGGAAGGCAAGATCTACGTACTTCGTCCGACAATGCCTTGTATCAGTAAGTTTGAGACTAGAGATGAGAAGAAGGATGAATTCTACCTCCATGGGTATCACAGGATGGAGGAGGAATTCGAGATGCTGAAAGGATTTTTAGGAATATAATATGTTAGATCGTGGGGAATATATGCCGCTTCAATATCTGGTCAGGCAGAAATGGAGCGGGAGTTATCAGGGAATGCGTTTTATGATGCAGAAAATGAAAGTGGAAGAGGACTCTGATCCGGTGCTTTCTGTGGCTTGCTGGAAGGAACCCTATTCCTTTGAGGCAACACCGGAGGAAAAAAAGACCTATAAGCAGTTTCCGTTGACAGAGGAAGGCAGACTTCAGGCAATCGAGTGGCTGGAGCAGGAATATGAGGCACATATTGAGGAATGGAAGGCGGCAATGAAATGGGACTGGGAACAGTAGGTCTTGCAATATGAATCTTCATTTGCTATACTGTGAAAGTCGGATTTGATCATCAGAACGGATATAAAGGAGTTATGAATCCGATTATATGCTTCAGATTTAATACATCGGTTACGGATCGGACTATATTGATCCGATATCATGAACCGATATCGTGAACCGGATGTGATTAAGGAAAGACGAGGATAAGGATATGAGTTTATTAACAGAGTGGCGTGAATATGCCTATGGGTTAGATGACAGAACGCCGGAGGGCAAGAACTTCTGGCTGCAGTATTTTAATGCGGAGAAAGGAATCTATCAACAGATTTTAAAGGAGCCGGAGACAGTGATCACCGGAACGGTACAGGAGCTTGCGGATAAGTACGGAATCTCATTACAGTTCATGGTTGGATTCTTAGACGGAATTGATGAGAGCCTGAAGACTCCGAATAATATTGAAGAGATGGAAGCAGACACGGAGGTAACGATCGAGATCGATCCGGAGAAGCTCTATATGAATATGGTAGGCTGCAATGCGGAATGGTTATACACCTTAGAGGAGTGGGATGCGATCTTCACTCCGGAGAAGAGGAAAGAGCTGTATAAGACAGAGAAGAGCTCGAAGACCGTGATCAAGCCGCCGAAGGTAGGCAGAAATGATCCATGCCCGTGTGGTTCCGGCAAGAAGTATAAGTTCTGCTGCGGCGCAAATAAGTAATTCGGAAGCGTCAGCAGATAATATATGATAATCATACCCTTTGTTGGTCTTTCTGATTAATGAAACGGAAGGCAGATAAAGGGTATTATTTAAGTTCATTGGAGGAGATAAGATGGCTAAGATTCGTACAAGATTTGCACCTAGCCCGACAGGACGGATGCATGTAGGTAATTTGAGAACCGCATTATATGCGTATTTGATCGCGAAGCACGAGAATGGAGATTTCCTTCTTCGTATTGAGGACACCGATCAGGAACGGTATTATGAAGGGGCATTGGATATCATCTATCATACCTTAGAGCTTGCCGGACTGACTGCGGATGAAGGACCGGACAAGGACGGAGGCGTGGGTCCTTATGTGCAGAGTGAACGTCAGAAGCAGGGAATCTATCTGGAATATGCGAAGCAGCTGATCGATAAGGGGAAGGCATATTATTGTTTCTGTACGCCGGAGCGGTTAGAGAGCTTGAAGCAGACGATCGTGACAGAGAGCGGTGAGACGAAGGAAATCAATGTCTATGATAAGCACTGTCTTCATCTTAGCAAGGAAGAGATTGAAGAGAAGCTGGCAAGCGGGGTGCCATATGTAATAAGACAGAACAGTCCGACAGAGGGAGAGACGACCTTCCATGACGAATTATATGGAGATGTCACTGTCCCGAATGCTGAGCTGGACGATATGATCTTAATTAAGTCTGACGGATATCCGACCTATAATTTTGCGAATGTTGTAGATGATCATTTGATGGGGATTACCCATGTGGTACGGGGGAATGAATATATATCTTCGTCACCGAAGTATACCCTTCTGTATCAGGCGTTTGGCTGGGAGGAGCCGAAGTATATTCATTGTCCGTTGATCACGGATGAGAATCATGCAAAGTTAAGTAAGCGAAGCGGACATTCCTCCTTTGAAGACCTGTTGGAGCAGGGCTTTGTTCCGGAGGCGGTTGTGAATTATGTGGCTCTGCTTGGCTGGAGTCCGGAGTCGAATGAAGAGATCTTCTCCCTTACAGATCTGGTTCGGGAGTTTGATTATCACCGGATCAACAAGAGCCCGTCTGTCTTTGATATAGGTAAGTTAAAATGGATGAACGGAGAGTATTTGAAGGTCATGGAACCGGCACGATTCAAGGAGCTTGTCATGCCGTATGTGCAAGAGGTGATCAGCAAGGATCTGGACTTTGATAAGATACTGCCATTGATTCAGACGCGTATGGAGATTCTTCCGGATGCGAAGGAGCTGGTGGATTTCTTTGAGGAATTACCGGATTATGATGTAGAGATGTACTGTCATAAGAAGATGAAGACGAATCTGAACAATTCCTATGAGATTCTGAAGGAAGAGTACGAATTGTTAAAGGATTTCGATGATTGGAGCATTGATGCCCTGCATGATAAATTGATGGAATATATTGCCGGCAAGGAGATCAAGAACGGAACCGGACTGTGGCCGATCCGTACCGCAGTATCCGGAAAACAGTCTACCCCGGGCGGCGCATTTGAGATCATGGAGATTCTGGGCAAAGAAGAATCTCTGCGCCGAATGGAGATTGGAATTGAGAAGCTGGCGGCTGTGCAGACGATATAGATATAAGGCTCCACTTGTATAGGGTTGGAACGATAGATGTTGATATTGATAAGCTTGAGATGACTGATAGTGGTGGTAGTAAGCTTGAAAAGACCGCGAGCTATAGTGGTAAGTTGGTAACAATAGAAACGTTATATATAGAAACATTATAATGGAAACACAAGGAGAAGAGCGTAGACAGGATGGAGTTCAACGAGGCACAAAAGCAGGCAATCCGGCATATTGACGGACCATGTATGGTTCTGGCAGGTCCCGGTTCCGGTAAGACTTCGGTCATCACGTATCGGGCCAAATACTTGATTGAGGAAGCGGGAATTGCTTCTGATAAGCTTCTGATCATCACCTTTACCAGAGCCAGTGCGCAGGAGATGAAACAGCGGTTTCTGGAGCTTATGAAGGGAACGGAAACGGCATGCACCTTCGGAACCTTTCATTCTGTCTTCTTCCATATGCTTCGAACCGCATACGGTTATAACAGCAGTCAGATCCTGATGGAGGAGGAGAAGCGGGCCTTCCTCAAGGACTATATTGTAAGACAAGGTCTGGAATTCGATGATGAGGAAGAATTCATCAAGGATATTATGGCAGAGATCACTTTGGTGAAAAGTGAGTATATGAATCTGGATTATTATTACAGTACCACCTGTGGAGAGGATGTATTTCGGCAGATCTATAAGGATTATCATGCCTATCTGGAACGGGAGAACCGGCTGGATTTTGATGATATGCTGATCTATACCTATGAGCTGTTAAAGGAGCGGCCGGATATCTTGGCATCGTGGCAGGCACGCTATCCCTATATTCTGATTGATGAATTTCAGGATATTAACCGAATCCAATATGAAGTAGTCAAGCTGCTGGCAGGAAGCAGAAGGAATCTCTTCATTGTCGGGGATGACGATCAGTCCATATATCGGTTCCGCGGGGCGAAGCCGGAGATCATGCTGGGCTTTCCGAAGGATTATCCGGATACAGAGATTATTACGTTAAATGTGAATTACAGATCGAATCGTGAGATTGTGGAAGGAAGCCTGCGCCTAATCGAGCGGAATCAAAAGCGGTATGCCAAGCCCCTGGTGTCGGCAAGAGAATATGAGAATCCGGTCTATATTCATGAATATAAGACGGATAAGGAAGAAAACGAGGGAATATTAAAGTTCATCCGTATGTACCGGCAGCAGGGGATTCCGTACCGGGAAATGGCGGTCATTTTCCGGACGAATACAGAGCCGGAGCGGCTGGTTCGTGTGCTGATGGAGTATAATATTCCATTTCGTATGCGGGATCGGATGCCGAATCTCTATGACCATTTTCTTGCCCGCCATATGATAGCCTATGCGAATATCGCATCCGGAAGCCGTAAACGAAGCGATTATCTGGTAATATGGAATCGTCCGAAGCGTTATCTGAGACGGGATCTGCTGTTGGAGGAAGAGGTAGAGCTTGACCGGATCCGGGAACGGGTAAATGATAAGGCTTGGGCCGTAAAGAATCTGAATCAGCTTGCCGCGGATATAAAGCGGCTGCAGACTATGACGCCGTATGCTGCGATTCATTATATCCGCAAGAAAATGGGGTATGATGATTATGTCCGGGAATACGCGAAGGAGCGCCGGTTGAAGGAAGAGGAGCTGCTGGATATTCTGGACGAAATACAGGCACTGAGTGAACCCTATCAGACCTATCAGGACTGGTTTGCATATATTGATGAATATGGAAAGCAGATCGAGGAACAGCGCGCACGGCAGAAGGAGCTTGGAAGAACCGATGATGCGATCACGCTTACGACGATGCATAGCGCAAAGGGATTGGAATATGAGGTGGTATTCCTGATGGAAGCCAATGAGGGAATCACGCCCTATAAGAAGGCCGTGAAGCCGGAGGACATCGAAGAGGAACGCCGGATGTTCTATGTAGCAGTGACAAGAGCGAAGCATTATCTGCATATCAGCTATGTGAAGAATCGTTATAATAAGACGTTAGAGCCGTCCCGCTTTGTATATGAGATCCGGCATGATCGGCGGCAGGTTAAGAAAAAACAGATCAGGGTAAGGAATAGTTAGGATGGTATTTTCCAGCACAACTGTATTATTTGTCTTTCTACCGGTAGTATTAGCGGTTTATTTTGTATGTCCGAAGAGAGCAAGAAATGTCGTGCTGCTGATCGCGAGCCTGATCTTCTATATGTGGGGGGAACCGAAGCTTGTCCTTGTCATGCTTGCAACGATCCTTGTGAATTATATTCTTGCCCTGGTGTGCGCAGGCTGTAAGGAAAAGGAGAATCCGAGAGGGGCGAAGGCTGCTCTGATCGGTTCCGTTGTATTCAGTATCGGTATGCTGGCATTCTTTAAATATACGAATTTCATGATCGATAATGTCAACGGAAGTATTGGAAAGCTCGCCGGTTTTACCATTGCCGGGCTCCGGGATCTGACCCTTCCGCTTGGAATATCCTTCTATACCTTTCAGACCCTGTCCTATACCATTGATGTATACAGGGGCGAGGTGAAGCCGCAGAAGAACCTGCTTCATCTGGCAACCTATGTATGCTTATTTCCTCAGCTGATCGCCGGTCCAATCGTGCGGTACAAGACCGTGGAGGACGAGCTTTCCTTTCGGCAGGAGACGGTGGA
The DNA here is from genome assembly GCA_902783585.1 of uncultured Lachnospiraceae bacterium. Lineage (GTDB taxonomy): Bacteria > Bacillota > Clostridia > Lachnospirales > Lachnospiraceae > CAG-632. The sequence continues at coordinate 36,411 of CACZRT010000252.1, forward strand.
TGATTTCAGCCGCGGTGTGCGGAGATTCGTGACAGGTCTTGGCAAGAAGGTTCTGCTTGGAAATATGGCGGGAAGCGTCTTTGATCTCATCGGACAGATGCCGGACAGTCAGATATCGGTAGGGCTTCTGTGGTTATCGTCGATTGCCTTTACATTTCAGATCTATTTTGATTTCAGTGGGTATTCTGATATGGCGATCGGACTTGGTCTGATGTTCGGATTTCATTTTAATGATAATTTCAACTATCCTTATATATCTGACAGCATTACGGAATTCTGGAGAAGATGGCATATGTCCTTGTCGGGATGGTTTCGGGACTATGTCTATATACCGCTTGGCGGCAATCGCAAGGGCAAAGGACGGACAATCCTGAATCTTTTCTTTGTATGGCTGCTTACCGGCTTCTGGCATGGGGCGGCATGGAACTTCGTGTTGTGGGGACTGTATTTCTTTGTGATCTTGATGTTAGAGAAGTATGTACTGCGGTCGGTGCTGGATAAGCTTCCAATCTGGGTTAGGAGGATCTATGCCTTGTTCTTGATCAACTTGAGCTGGGTGATATTCTCCTATGATGATATTCACGAGCTGGGATCAGTGCTGAAGCGGATGTTTGGGTTGGGCTATATTCCGATCTGGAATTCCTCTACTACCTTTTATCTGCTCAGTTACCTGCTTTTGTTTATAATCATGGCGATTGCATCCACACCGGCGCCGATTTTTTTGTGGAAGAAGGCGGAAGAGAAGCTTATGACTAAGTCTTACGGCGGTGCTGTACTTCTTGGGGCAGAGATCATCGGCATCCTGATCGTAATGCTGTTATCAACGGCCAGCCTTGCGAGTGATGCGTTTAACCCGTTTTTGTATTTTCGGTTTTGATCAATGGAATTGATACGATGGAAGGAATAATGATCTATGAAGGAACGGAATTCTAACACACATAATATAATCGTGATCCTAGTATTCGTGTGCTTTCTTGGCTTTTTTGGAATTGCCTATATCGTGGTTCCGGACCGGGAGTATTCAGAGCTTGAAAACCGGTATTTGACTACATTTCCTGCAATTACTGGAGAGCGGCTTCTGAATGGCGAATTCATGAGTGATTTTGATTCCTATACGGCGGATCAGATCTATGGCAAGGATCTGTTTGTGAAAGGGAATGTGGCTTATAATCGTATGCTTGGGATCAAGGAAATCAATCAGGTATTCATTGGCAAGGAGGACTATCTGATTCAGGATTATCAGGAGCCGGGAGATCTCTTAGATGAGAATCTTGCTTCCATTGAGAAATTCGCGGAGGCACATCCGGAGCTTCCGATCGCTGTTCTGTTAGCTCCCAATGCGAACGAGATCTATCCGGAAATGCTTCCGGGGTTTGCAAGGACTTATCCGCAGTCAAGGGTTATGGTTCGCGCCAATGCGGTATTAAGTGCGGACAATTTTACATTCGTTGATGCCACAGGGACTTTGGCCGCGAAGAAGGATGAGAATATGTATTATAAGACGGATCATCATTGGACAACGGACGGGGCTTACTATGCCTATCAGGAATTGTGCGGAGCGATCGGTCTGACCCCGAAGAAGCTTGAGGAATATGAGAGGATCGAGATACAAACACCATTCTATGGCTCCCTCTATTCTAAGGCTCCGGTTACCGGCAATCCCGGTGATCATATGACCCTGTACAGAAATCCTGATAGAGGATACCGTGTGACATACGTGATGGAAGATCGGACAGAGGATTCTATGTATGATGAAAGCTATCTTACGAAGAAGGATCAATATGCGGTATTCTTTGGCGGTAATTATGCCTACGTTAAAATCGAAAATGAGAAGCTGCAGTCTGCTAATATAGCGGATTCTAAGATGTCAGGAGAGAAGACGGGGAATGTCCTTGTTATCAAGGATTCCTATGCCAATGCTCTGATCCCGTTCCTCGCCGATCAGTATGCCGACATTCATATGATCGATCTACGGTACTATCACGATGATATCAACAAACTGATCGAAGAGAATGAGATCGGACAGGTCATCTTCATCCATAATGTGGATTTCCTGTCTACAGATAACAGCTTTGTCTGGCTGAATTAAGGAGCCATCTGACGGATTCTCGTTATCCAAACTGGTTAAACAGGTTAGATTTGGAGCCCTACATCTCGTCAAAGGCGGCTTCATCCAAAAGCTCGTCAAAAGCATCGGCAACAATCTCGAATTCCTCTTCATCCGTGATCTCGCCAAGCTCAATTTCATCGCCATTTTTGGTATAAGAATACAAGAGTACCTCGTCTTCCTCAATCCCGTCAATCGGAGAGAGAGGAAGCAGAGCTACATAATCCTTCTGATCGACAGGGAAGGAAGCCATAATCGCACATTCGACATCTCCGGTTTCCAAGGATAAGGTAATGGTATCTTCACTGTCCGGTTCGTTATTCTTTATATCCTGATTCATGATCATAACTCCTTTATAGTGGATTTTCTTCGTTGATATGTATAGTCTATATTCCCGTAAGACCCTGCATTTTGTAAGGACAACCGGATGGATGTCCGGATTGATATTGTAGATCCTGCACGTCAGCTCTAATTCCGGTGTATTCGTTGTATGTGCAAATGCACTAGACAGTTTCAATGTC
>CACZRT010000253.1 GCA_902783585.1 uncultured Lachnospiraceae bacterium
AACAGGTTTTTCATCATTATTTCACCCCCTATTTCTCTTTTTTTAACTGTTCCATCAAAGATCGTTGTACCTTTTTTCTGGTCAGCTCCACCAGATTCAGCTTCGTCATTTCTATATAATTCGTTGGTATACGGTCCTTTTTGATCTCAGCTTTGATATGTTCGATCAAGGAAGCTCTCGATGAAGCCTCTTCCATATCAATAAAATCTATCATAATGATACCGGACAGATTCCGCAGGCGGAGCTGCCTCACGATCTCTGTCATCGCCTCCATATTGACCTTGAGGAAATGCTCTTCCTTCGCCTTTTTATTGACAGCCTTGCCGGTATTCACATCGATCACTACCATAGCTTCCGTCTGTTCGATTACCAGATAGGCGCCGGATCGCAGCCATACCTTCTTCTCCACGGCCTCTTTATAATCCCGGTCAAGCTTATAGACCGCATAGAGAGGCTGAAGCTCCTGCTTATAAAGCTTGAGGATTGCCGGATCGGATTCCGGTATAGAATCCTTTAATAATAATGTAAGTTCATCATAGATTTCCGGAAGATCCGTCGTGATCTTAATAAGATCCGGATTCTGTATGTTCTGGAGGATCCGTTTCAGATCTCCCGCTTCCTGATATAAGCAGCTGAACACTTTCTTATATTTTGCAGTATCAATAATATCCTGCAGCTTCGAAAGTAAGGCGTGATATTCGGAAAGGACCGTATCCGGATCTGCACCGCCTGCATTTGTGCGGAGGATGACGCTATACCCCTCCGGGAGCTCCTTCTGAATGATCTGTTTTAATGATATCAGATTCTCATCCTTTGATAGCCTCTTGGAAATACCAACCGTATGCTTACCGGTTTCCACTACAACATAGGTACCGGTCAGACTTAAGGTAGAACTGACTACCGGTGCCTTCTGCTTCAATGCTTCCTTTGATACCTGCACGAGAACTTCATCCCCGATCACGATCCGGTCCGTATTCTTCGGATTTAAGTATACCGGTGTATTATCATCTAAGGAATAATAACAGGGAACTCCATTCTGAATCTCGATAAAGGCAGCATTTAAGTTCTTCACCACATTCTGTACACGACCGACATAGATATTGCCAAGCGTAACAGAACCGTACTGCTTATCCGGAGCCGGTTCCGTATTATTTGAATGGAAATTGCGCTCATGCTCATCCGAACTCTTCTGTATATCATTCAGAATTTCCAGCTCCATCAGCTTAGAATCCTCATAGATACAGGAACATATGTGATTTTGATAGGAAGTGATCATCCATTCGCGTGTCATAGTATCACCTGTGATTATCTTTTATCATATCTTTCTTTTCTTTATTTGATCGGATCTCCTGCTTCCAATAAGGATACCAGTTCTCCGCTATCGTTCCGCATATAGGTCTCCAGACGGTGAACCATGAATGCCATCCGCTCATACGGAATATCCAAATATCTGCACATGGCTTCCATTACCAGCTCCGGCTTGATATTATCAACACTTCCGGTAGAGAGCAACATATAGATCTGCGAATCTCTTATATCCATCGCATAGATAAATGGTTTAATATCCATCAGGGTCTCACGGGTCTTCGTGACCTTCATGACTTCGATCTTCTCTTGTTCGTAGAACGCTTTGACATTCGATAGGAACAGCGATGGTTCCACATATCCCTCCCGGAAGGATATCAGATAATCCGAGCCCGCCACAACAGCCATCGCAGTCTTCGCTCCTTCCCGAAGCGCAACTATATCGATCACCTTCATACCGTCTGCCATCTGTGCATTCAGGCGGTTAACCATATCTTCACTGCTTGATACCGAATTCATCTCCGCGTCAAAGTATTCCCCTTCGCTGGTCACGCCCAGTCCGAGCGGTGCCGCAAAGGTGATAAGCTGATGTGGGCTGTAGCCTTGGGAATATGCTACATCCAGCTCTGCCCGACGGATCGCCTTCTGATAATACCGCATAACGTCCAAATGTCCGATATACCGTAGAACGCCGGTCTTAGCATATTTAATTCTAATCTTCATGGCTCATCCCTCCATCTATGCAGGTGGTGCTGTATGCAGCGCACGTATCCTTATCTCTCATAGCAGATTCCACCACCAAAGCAGGCCGCGCCGCAGCCGGAGCATTGCTGTTTACAGTTCGGCGTGATCTCGGCACGCTGCGCCCGTTCCCATTCACTGATCAGGAAGTGCTTCGATACACCGATATCGATAAAATCCCACGGAAGAAGCTCTTCTGTACTTCGTTCCCTATGTGTATAGAAATCAATATCAATCTGATGATCTGCAAACGCCTGATTCCAGATTTCCTGCCGGAACATTTCGTGCCAGGCATCGAACATACAGCCATTCTGATAGGCCTGCAGGATGGCAGGAGCCAGTCTCCGGTCGCCTCTGGCAAAGATTCCTTCCATAATTGTGAGGTCTGCATCGTGATATCGATAGGTCAGGCTCTTCCGGTTCTTCATCTCCAGAAAATGCCCTTTCACAATACGGGCTTTTTCCAAGAACTCCTGCTCCGTATTCATGGACGCCCATTGAAATGGGGTAAATGGCTTCGGTACAAAAAAGGACGAGCTGGCGGTTATCGATACCTTCCCGATCCGTTGATCCTTCGGTATGGTATAGTAATCCTCTGCAATCTTCTCACATAGCTCGGCAATGCCTTTTAAATCATCCTCGGTTTCCGTCGGATGTCCAACCATGAAATAGAACTTTACCTTGTTCCAGCCACCCTGAAAGGCCTTCATGGCGCCCTCCCGGATCATATCTTCGGTCAGCCCTTTGTTGATCACGCGGCGAAGCCGTTCGCTTCCCGCCTCGGCAGCAAAGGTCAGACTGCTCTTCTTAATATCCTGTACTCTCTGCATGACATCCAAAGAAAAGGAATCGATCCGCAGAGACGGCAGGGCAATATTCACCTTCAGCTTCCCCATCTCAGTGATCAGGAATTCAGTCAGTTCAGGAAGTCCGGAATAGTCACTGGACGATAGCGAACTAAGCGTAATCTCCTCATGTCCGGTATTCCGGATCATGGCAACCGCCAGCCGTTTCATCTCTTCTACATCCTTCTCCCGGGTCGGACGATAGATCGCGCCGGCCTGACAGAACCGACAGCCTCGGATACAGCCCCGCATAATCTCTAAGGTTACACGATCCTGCGTTGCTTTGATATAAGGAACGACCGGTTTTTCCGGATAGGTCACCTTGGAGAAATCCGTCACTACCTGTTTACGGATCCGTTCCTTTGCATGCGGATTATTCGGAGTAAAGGACGCAAGCGTTCCGTCCTCCTGATAAGCAACATCATAGAACTGAGGAACATAGATACCCTCGATTTCTGCCGCCATTTCCAGAAAGTCACGTCTGCTTCCCTGCTTGGCACGATTCTCCTTATAGGCATCGATCAGCTCCCGGTAGACCATTTCTCCCTCACCGATATAGAAGAGATCGAAGAAATCCGCAATCGGTTCCGGATTATAGCTGCAAGGACCGCCTCCGATAATGATCGGATCATCATCCGAACGGTTTACGGAAAGTAATGGAACCTGCGCCAGATCAATGATCTGCAGGATATTGGTATAGCACATTTCGTATTGCAAGGTGATACCTAAGAAATCAAAGTCCTTGATTGGATCCTGCGATTCTAATGCGAATAACGGAATCGCCTGTTTCCGCATGATCGTATCCAGATCCGGCCATGGCGAATAGACCCGTTCGCACCACACATCCGGCATACGGTTCAGCATATCATAGAGGATCTGAATCCCCAGATGAGACATACCGATCTCGTAGACATCCGGAAAGCACATGCAGAATCGCACATCCACATCTGCCAGATCCTTGACAACGCTATTCACTTCATTTCCGATATAACGGGCAGGCTTTTCCACCTGCATTAAAATCTCATCCGAGAGTGCTAATCGTTCCATAGATCCTTCTTCCTCTTATATCTTTCCTGTCGCCCAGAGCGGAATATTAATCATCCAGTCCTGTTCCTGATATTCCTTCATCGATAACCGATAGACCTCTTCCGGCTGATATTTGTCATAATATGCCCGCAGGCTTTTGGACTTAATATTCTCCTCCGCCTTGACCTCAATCGGAATAACAAGCCCTGATTTCTGAATCATGAAGTCCAACTCATATTTACCGCTCTCCGATGTGTAATAATAAGGTGTATAGCTCGTATCAGAGAGTAATTGTTGAAGAACATATTGCTCTGTCAGAGCCCCCTTGAATTCGGTAAATATAAGATTTCCCTCCAGTAACGTGCCGGCGTCCAATTCGCTCATCGCCCCTAATAGACCAACATCCGACAGAAATAATTTATATGCTGTGAATTCCATATATGCCTTCAGCGGGATTGCCGGTTTGGATACGCGGTATACCTTATGAATCAATCCGCAGTCCAACAGCCATTGTATTGCCACTTCATACTCTGCGGATCTTGCCCCCTTCTTTATCTGCCCAAAGAAGAATTTTTTGTTTTCTTTCGCTAACTGTAATGGAATGGAATTCCATACCATGCGGACTCTTGGTAATTCATTCTCCTCAATATGCTTTCCAAAATCATTCTCGTATAATTCTATGATTTCATTTTGCACCTGACGAACCTGTAAGTAATCTCTTGTATCAAGAAAACGCTGTACCGCCTCCGGCATTCCGCCGACATAATAGTAATTTTTCAAATGTTCACGATATTTATCATGAAACAACTGCATGGACACATAATCCTTTTGATCAAGAAACTCCTTAAGAGCATCTTCGTTGATCGCAGATAGGAATTCCCGAAAGGATAATGGATAAAGATTCATCATATTCACCTTTCCAACCGGAAAGGATACCTTCTTGTGAATTGCAACACCTAGCAGAGAGCCGGCTGCAATAACCGGATAGTCTCTTGCATTTTCACAGAAATACTTTAAGGACGACAGAGCATCCGGCGCCTCCTGAATCTCATCAAATAGAATCAAGGTGTCCTCCGGTTCTATCGGCACCTTCGTTTCCGCATTGATGGCAAGCAGTATTCTTGAAATATCATAATCCATTTGAAAAACCGCCTGCATTCTCGGATTATGGTCAAAATTGATATAGGCAACATGCTTAAAATACCGCTTTCCAAATTCCTTCATCAGCCATGTTTTTCCAGTTTGACGACATCCCTTCAAAACCAATGGTTTGCGATTTGAGTCATTCTTCCATTGTACTAACTGATTCATTAGCTCCCGTTCCATTACATTCTCCATTCTATACGAAACACTTAGTTCTATTATTCAAATCTTTAGTCAATTTCATGTTTTTGTTTAAGATTAACATTTTTTAGAACGAATATCAACTGTATAACCACACTTTTTGGAACGAATATCAACTAAAATAAAACACTTTTCGGAACGAATATAAATATGTTTGTACCAGTCAAGAAAAGCAGACACGAAAAAAAGTAAAAAGGTCGAGACCAGACCATTCCAACCTCGACCTTATAATCAATAAAACATGTGCTTAGGTTACTAATTTTTCATTATTTATTCTCCCTTGATCTCCACTTTATAGACACTCTTCTTGCCCTTCCGGATAATGATCGCTCCGTCCTTTAAATCATCCTCACTTATCTTCCGTGCGATATCGGCAACCTTCTCGTCATTGATCTTCACGCCGCCCTGTTCAATGGTTCTTCTGGCGTCGCCGCGGCCGGAAGACAGCTTGGTATCGACTAAGACGGATATCAGGTCAATGCCTTCGTCAAACTGTGCCTTGGTATAAGTAATGCTCGGCATATTCTCGCTGACACCGCCGCTTGCAAATACGGTTCTTGCAGCCTCCTGTGCCTTCTTTGCTTCCTCTTCACCATGTACGGTCTTGGTAATCTCATAAGCAAGTATTTCTTTCGCCTTGTTAATCTCAGCACCCTCTAAGGCACCCAGACGGCGAACCTCATCCATCGGCAGGAAGGTAAGCAATCCCAAACACTTCTCCACATTGGCATCCTCAATATTTCTCCAGTACTGGTAGAATTCGTAAGGCGTCGTCTTCTTCGGATCAAGCCATACCGCACCCTTCATGGTCTTACCCATCTTCTTTCCATCCGATGTGGTAAGCAATGTGAATGTCAGACCAAATGCTGGATCCTTGGCAGGAATCTCACCATTCGGGCTCTCTTCAATCTTCTTCCGGCGGATCAGATCGGCACCGGCCAGGATATTGGACCACTGGTCATCGCCGCCCATTTCCACCTTACAGCCGTATTTCTGATTCATTACATAGAAATCATACGCCTGCATCAGCATATAGTTAAACTCAAAGAAGGTCAGTCCCTTCTCCATTCTCTGCTTGTAGCATTCCGCAGTCAGCATACGGTTGACGGAAAAATGCACACCCACTTCCCGTAAGAATGTGACATAATTCAGATCCAGCAGCCAGTCCGCATTATTGACCATGATCGCCTTATCATTATCAAAATCAATGAACTGTGACAACTGCTCCTTGAACCGGTTGGCATTGTAATCAATCGTTTCTCTTGTCATCATAGTACGCATATCGGAACGCCCGCTCGGGTCGCCGATCATGGTCGTACCGCCACCGATCAGGGCAATCGGGGTATGTCCATGCTGCTGCATATGCATCATAGCCATAACGGTCAGGAAATGTCCTACCGTCAAGCTGTCAGCCGTTGCGTCAAAGCCGATGTAGAACTTTACCTTTTCCTTTCCCAATAACTCTCGTAACTGCTCATCATGTGTCGTCTGCGCAATAAATCCACGCTCCTGCAACACGTCAAATACATTTTCTTCCATTTGTAATATTCTCCTTTATCTAATATTCTTCTTTCTTCGAAGATATTATAATCTAACCATTTGTCTCATGCCTGCTCTGCCAGCCGCGTAATCACAGCCCTTACATATTCGTATGTCCGCTCCACCGATGCAATGCTCATCCGTTCCTGCGGCGTATGAATATCCAAGATATCCGGTCCGGTCGATACAATATCCAGTCCGTGCAT
>CACZRT010000254.1 GCA_902783585.1 uncultured Lachnospiraceae bacterium
GAATTGAGTAAAGTAATAGAATTGAGTAAAGTAACGGAGTAGATTATGGAAGTGATTAAGATCTCTGTCCGGAATCTGGTGGAATTCATTTTTCGGGAAGGAGATATTGACAATCGACGGGGTAAGGTGTCGGAGAAGGATGCCATGGAGGCAGGAAGCCGGATCCACCGAAAGCTTCAGAGGAGTATGGGAGCCGATTATAGCAGCGAGGTTCCGCTGACGATCGATCTTAAGATGGAACGGTTCCGGCTTCGGATCGAAGGACGGGCAGACGGAATCATTGATAAGGACGGCAGGATTACCATTGATGAGATCAAGGGAATCTATAAGAAAGTAGAAGCCCTTACTGAACCTGTGTATGTTCATAAAGCACAGGCGTATGTCTATGCGTATATTTATGCGAAGGAGCATGAACTGACAGAGATCGGAGTACAGATGACCTATTGTAATCTGGAAACGGAGACGGTCAGGCGGTTTCAGGAAACGATGTCCTTCCATGAGCTTAATGACTGGTTTGAACGTCTGATCGGGAGGTATATGGTATGGGCAGATTATGCCTACGAGCACAAATGTAAGCGTCAGGCATCGATTCAGGGACTGAAGTTTCCATATCCGTACAGAGACGGACAATATGATATGATCCGGTCTGTATATGGCGCGATCCGGCAGGGACAGAAGCTGTTCGTACAGGCGCCGACCGGGATTGGCAAGACTTTGGCTACCATCTATCCTGCCATTCACTCTATTGGACAGGGAGCAGGAGATAAGCTCTTCTATCTGACTGCTAAGACCATGACAAGAACGGTTGCGGTGGAGGGCTTAGAGCTGCTTCGGAAGCAGGGACTTCATTTTTCCGATATCGTCCTGACTGCCAAGGAGAAGATCTGTATGCAGGAGGAATGTAATTGTAATCCGGATCAGTGCCCGTATGCGAAGGGGCATTACGACCGGATCAATGCTGCCATATATGACTGCATATCCCATGAGGAGAGTATCACGCGGACGGTGGTCGAAGCATATGCCAGGAAGCATGTTGTTTGTCCATTTGAGATGTCCTTGGATATCAGCTTGTGGGTGGATGGGATCATTTGCGATTATAATTATGTGTTTGATCCCCGTGTGAATCTCAAGCGGTTCTTCGGACAGAGTGTGAAGGGAGATTATATCTTTCTGGTGGACGAGGCACATAATCTCTATGACCGTGCCAGCAAGATGTATAGCGCCGAGCTGTATAAGGAGGATTTTCTCACTGTCAGGAAATTCGTAAAACCGCATGATGAGAAGCTGGCAAGGAAATTGGACCAGTGTAATAAGATATTACTGGAATATAAGAAGAGCTGTGATGACTATCAGGTTGTCGATGATATTCAGGGACTGATCCCTCGCCTGCTATCCCTCTTAAGTGCGTATGAAGATTTTCTGGATGAGCACCACGGGATCGACGGAGAAGAGGAGATCCTGTCTCTCTATTTCAATCTGTATCATTTTCTCAATATGTATGAATTAGTGGATGATCATTATGTGATCTATGAGGAACAGGTGTCACCGTCTTCGTTCAAGGTAAAGCTCTATTGTGTGGATACGTCGGTGAACCTTCGCAGCTGTCTGGACAAAGGAAGGTCTACGATCTTCTTTTCCGCAACGCTGCTTCCGGTCAAGTATTATAAGAGTCTGCTTGCCGAGGAGGAAGATCCGGCGATCTATATTCCTTCTCCGTTCTCTGCGGAGCACCGGGTGCTTCTGATCGGAAAGGATGTCAGTACGCGGTATACCAGACGAAGTGCTTCCGAATATGAACGGATCTATCAGTATATAGAACAGGTAGTTACGGCGAAGGCGGGGAATTATATGATATTCTTTCCGTCCTATAAGATGCTTGACGATGTCTATTCGATTGCACTTGGACACGGACTGGATAAGAAGATCAGGCTTCTCTGTCAGAGTCCGAATATGAAGGAGGCAGAGCGGGAGTCCTATCTGCAGGCGTTTCAGGAGGAGGGGGAGCCGGTTGTCGGCTTCTCGATCATGGGCGGCATCTTCTCGGAGGGGATCGATCTCGTGGGAGAGCGCTTGATCGGGGCAGTTGTGGTTGGAACCGGACTTCCGATGGTGAGTCATGAACGGGAGATCCTGAAGCAGTATTTTGATCAACACATGAATCATGGCTTTGCTTATGCGTATCTGTATCCCGGAATGAATAAGGTTCTTCAGGCAGCCGGAAGAGTGATCCGGACCACGGAGGATCATGGCGTGATCGTTCTGTTGGATGAACGATTCTTATATACAGAGAATCAGGCGATGTTCCCGAGAGAATGGATGGATTACCGGGTGGTGAACAGCGCAGAGATACGATCGGAGATTGAGGACTTCTGGAAGAAATTTGCGAAATAAGAAAATGTGTGGTATAATTAGCGCTTAAGTAACGAGGACAGATATGTATATTCATGAGGTATGCTTATTCTGGCATAAGCGAAATGCGATTATAGAGAGGGAGTCATATGCGTACGTTATATATTAGTGATCTGGATGGAACCTTGTTAAATCAGCACGGTGAGATGTCGGACGTAGCGGCAGAGATGCTGAATCGGAGTCTGGAGCTTGGAGTATCATTTTCAATTAATACGGCCCGGACGCCGGCGACGGTGTTCCCGATCATGAAGAATGTGAATCTGAATGTGCCATATTCCATGATGAATGGAGTTCTCGTATACAATCCGATCCAGCAGGAATATTTGAAGGTTCACACGATGTCGCCGGAGACGGCAATGGTGGTGCTTGGGATTATTAAGCTGCACAAGCTGCAGTGCTTCCTATATACCATGGAAGCCAGTGAGGTATGCACCTATTTTGACAGCGTGGAATCGCATTCCCTGAATAAGTTCCGGAATGAACGGATTCAGAAATATGATAAGAAATTCAAAGAGGTAGATGATCTAAGTATCTGTACCAGCCGTGGTGTGATCTATTTCTGTCTGCGGGAGCGGAAGGAGCTCTTGGAAGGTCTTAGGCGGGATCTTCAGGCGGTAAAGGGCGCGCACTCCAGATTCTATCCGGATATCTATAACAGTGAATGGATGTATCTGGAAATCTACAGTGAACAGGCATCAAAGGCCGATGCGTTGAATATGATAAAGGAATGGGGGAAGTTCGATCATATTGTCGGTTTTGGCGATGCGGAGAATGATACGGATATGTTTGAAATGTGTGATGAGACCTATGCGGTCGCCAATGCTGCCCAGGAGATTCAGGATCTGGCGGATGGGATCATTCCGAGCAATGAAGATTATGGCGTGCCGAGATATATCCGAAAGGTCCTGCACGACGAATTGAATGATAAAGGGAACGCATAAAAGGAGATAGTAGAATGGTAGGAATAACGGTTCGTGATATAGTGGAAGCAACCCATGGCAGACTGTTGTGCGGAGATGCGGATACGATCGTTACGGATATCTGTATTGATTCCAGAGAGATCAAGGAAGGGGATCTGTTTGTGCCGATCATCGGACAGAAGGTGGATGCGCATACCTTCATTGATTCTGTTATGGGGGTCGGTGCTGCAACTTTGACATCCGAGCATGATTCTATGGAGGCGGAGAAACCATATATCCGCGTTGAGAATACGGAAGAAGCACTCACGAATATCGGACGATATGTGCGAGGAAGGCTGTCGATTCCGTTCGTTGCCGTGACAGGAAGCGTGGGTAAGACGACGACCCGTAATATGGTGGCAACTGCGCTTCGCAGTAACTATCATGTCTGCGAGACGATCAAGAATTACAATAGTCAGATCGGAGTACCGATCATGATGTGCAAGGTGCAGCCGGAGGATGAGATCGCAGTATTGGAATGCGGCATGAGCGAACCGGGGCAGATTCATATTCTGTCGGAGCTGGTCCGCCCGAAATATGCAGTCGTAAGTGTGATCGGTGTTGCGCATATCGAGAATCTGAAGACACAGGAAAATATTCGGGATGAGAAATTATCCATTATCGATTATCTGGATCCGGATGGCGTATTATTCCTGAACGGAGACGATGCCATGCTTGCAGATCAGAAGGATAAGCTTCCGGTGAATACCATATATTATGGCACGCAGGACTGGTGTGATTACTATGCGGATGAGATTCAATATGATCACGGAAGAAGTTATTTTGTCTGTGTGCACGGCGATGAGAAAGTATCCGTCGAATTAAGTGTGCTGGGAAAGCATAATGTACTGAATTGCGTCGGTGCACTGGCGGTTGCGCATACCCAGGGTATTCCGCTTGAGAAGGCGGCAGCGGAATTTGCATACTATAACGGAATCCGTCAGAAGATCATAGAGTTGGAGAATCGGTTTCGGGTGATCGATGATACGTATAATGCAAGTCCGGATTCTATGCGCGCAAGCTTAGATGTCCTGTGCCATATAGAGACGACAGGAAGACGTGTAGCCGTGCTTGGCGACATGTTTGAGTTAGGAGAGAATTCTGAGAATTATCACTATCAGGTAGGAGAGTATCTGGCCGGACTTCCGATTGACGAATTGATCGTTGTCGGCGATCATGCGAGAATGATCCGGAAGGCAGTGGAGGACAGCGGTAAGAAGATCAAGCTCTGTACCTTTACAGAGAACGAAGAGGTTGCCATGTATCTGATTGGCACTCTGCTTCCGGAGGATATTGTTCTGTTAAAGGGTTCCAACGGAATGAAAATGTGGGAGATCCTGGAAGTGCTCCAGCAATAGCTGTTGTGAATAATTTATGTTCCATAATGGATTTGATACTCCCATTGGATAAAACGCACTATGAATAAGAAAAGCATCGAAATAAAGTGTTGTGCAAAATGACGACAGAAAGAGTTATATTTTGCAAGCTATTGTTGAAACTCTGAGAAAATTAAGGAATTGCTTGCAAAGTCCCGAAAAAGAGAGTATGATTCAATCTGAAATTAAGAGTTATTTAGTTGATAGTTAATGGAGGAAAAAGTATTATGAGTACAACTAAGACAACTAAGACAGCAAGTGTTGATGCAAAAGCAGCAGATAAAAAAGTTGAAGCTCCTAAGGCTGAAGCAGCTAAGGCAGCAGAGGTAAAGAAGGAGACAGTTAAGAAGTCTGTTGTTAAGAAGCCGGTAGCAAAGAA
>CACZRT010000255.1 GCA_902783585.1 uncultured Lachnospiraceae bacterium
ATCTTGTAATATACATTCATATTGGCGACTGCATTCTCAAAGTACTCCGGATCATAGCACTCCTGCTTGGCAATGTCCGTTTCCAGATCCACCTCCCGAAAATGCAGCAGTTCCTCATGATACCCCTGCTGCTCGATCTCCTTACGGATATCGTCCATGATCTGTTCGGTTTGGATCTTCACAGACACCTGCCCGGCTGCTGCTTCTTTATCTGTGTTCGAGACACGTTGATTCTCATCCCTTTGCATTCTCATATATCTCCTGAATTCGTTCTTCTATTTTCGTTACGACAAGCTCCATTCCCAGCTCCTTGCGGATATACTGCTCTGCGGCATCCGCCAGGGCTTCATAGTAATCCTTATCCTGGTACAGCCTCCACATATATCCGGCCGCCTCCGTAACATCCGGTTCTGCCCAGTGAAATCCCTTCTGATAGGAAGCCGTTGTTGTCTGGATCTCCACCATATCATAGGATACCATACAGGCGGTTTCTTCATTCATGAACTCGGTATTGGCAGACCAATTCGTCGCGATGCAGACTGTATGGTTCAGCATAGCCTCAGCCATGACCAGCCCGAAGCCTTCTGCTCTGTGCAGGGATACAAAGACATCCATATCTGCGATCAGACTGTTCACTTCGGTCTTACTTAAGGTAGTAGTAATATAATACACTTCTTCGTCTTCGTCAAATGATCGTTCCAACTGCTCCATATCCTTCGCGGAAGCATTATTCACCTTGATGACCAGAGCAGGCCGCCGATCCTTATAAGAGGCCGCATGCTCCGGATCTGTTATGAATGCCTGCCGGTACGCTTCTATAGCGCTAAGAGGATTCTTACGCGCCATGGTGCTGTTACAGTCATACATGACGAGATACAGAAATCGATCCTCCGGAAGTCCGAAGTATGCTCTGTTATAGGCCGGATCTGTCGGCGCGGTAACGGCATACGGTACGGTATACACGGGAACATCCATGATCTTACGCAGCGTCCGGCTGATGAATTCCGACGGCGTCCATACCTCATCTACCAGAAGGAAGCTTCGTTTCCATTCCTCCGGGAATTCTTCCAGCTCCCACAGCCAGTAGCCGATATTATACCGCTTGTCCCAGAGTGCTGCATCCATATTGGTATAGGCATACATCAATTCATACGGATTGATATGGAGAAGATTGATCCCGTAAGGTAATGTCTGTGTGATATGTTCATCCAGACTGTGATCCTCTGCCCGGTAATCATCCCCCATACTCTCCTGATAAATCGTATACGGAATCTTCGTATGTCCTATGGCTCCGGCCAACAGCCTTGCACTCTGCCCCAATCCGATCTCTGCCCGGACATCTCCGATCAGATTGATCCCCTGCGGATACGCCTCCGGATCGTATGCTTCTCTTCCTTCCTTCTCCAGACGCATCAGATTCCGGAGGATCATCCGCTTCTTAATGCTGCGAAGGAGCCCGATGGGAACCAGCTTCATCAGGACCTCTCTGTTCTTGGTTGTAAAATGCATGATTTTGCCACTAATACTCATCCATCTGTCCTGCCATATTATAATCCGTACTGTGCCATGATATTCGCGAATTCCGGTGAACGTGAGAAGCCATGCAGCACATCAAGTCTGGAGGTTCCCTGATCAAGCACGGCTACCCAGGCGTTCAGTCCCTGTTCGTCGTATTCCCGTCCCATAAAGGTGCGGTACAGAACCTTCACATAGTCCTCATTGCTTAAGTTCTTATTTAAGAATTCCTGAGAATTAATAAATGCTTCTGCAACCGCTTCCGGCGATCCGCTCTTATTCAGGATCACCTCGCACCATGCATTCAGCCCATCCACATCATAGGAACGTCCCAATGCCTTCGTATACAGTCTTGCCACAAAGCTTGTCACACCGTAATTCTGATCTCTCGGCTGTCCCGGTGTGAAGGTTCCTCGATCAATGCCATACGTCCCGCAGATCGATGTGTATTCCGGAGATTCTACGAATCCCTTGAATACTAATTCCCGCGATGCGCCCTGCTCCATGGCATCCAGCCAGCTCTGCATACCGGATGCATCGGAGCTGCGGTCAAGGAATACCTGGTACAGCATCTCGATATACTGTTCATTCGTTGCATTCCGGTTTAAGTATTCCTGACTGAATACGAATCCATATCCTGTTCTGGCACCGTCTGCCGTTCCGTTGCACAATACCTTCGTCCAGCTCTCAAGTCCTGCTGTTTCCGGCTCTCTGTTCAGACAGGTCTGGTACAGGCGGGTCACAAAGGAACGCACCTGCTGTTCATCAACCTCCCGGAAGGATTCCATTCTTGCACGGTAGCTGTTGCGGATCCACTGACCGGCAGTCGTTAATTCGCCTTCCGACCATCCGCTGGTCTTCGTTACGGACGGCTGCAGCAATGCAGAGGATTCATTCTTATTGCTGAGACTCCATACCATATAACTGATGTTGTATCGATCTAATTGATTCAGCCAGGCCTCTGCCTGCGCAGGATTCACATTTCCATTACCCGACGCTTCCGATAGACCGAATTCGGAGACGAAGACCGGAAGTCCCCGGCTGATGGCATAGTCTACCTTGGCAGGGAGATACTGGGTATGCACCTGCTCTGCACAGTAGAAATGAAGAGAATACATGATGTTACTGTAGCCGACAAGTGGACTGTCTGCAACCTCATTGGTATGTCCCTGCATTCCCAGCTGGGACCATGTCGGGGTACCGACAATGATAATGGCATTCGGATCATTGGCACGGATGATCGGTATGATCTGGTTGGCATACTGCTTGATGACATCCCATGTGACATCTCCGCCGTTCGGTTCGTTACAGATCTCATAGATCACATTGTTATGATCCTTATATTTGGCAGTTACCTCTTGGAAGAACGCCTTCGACTGTTCTATATACTGATTCGGATTCCGGTCATTCAGGACATGCCAGTCCACGATGACATACATGCCGAGATCGGTGGCAGCCTG
>CACZRT010000256.1 GCA_902783585.1 uncultured Lachnospiraceae bacterium
ATCGTCCGTTTTTCCTTGTTAGTAACGTCCGTTCGTGACCGTGTCTGATCAATGCTTTCTTCCTGATCATACTTCCCCTTCTTCTCTTCTATCTTCTCTGTATGCGATAGAGAATTATCCCGCATTCTCTCCATACTCTTTTGCTTTCTCATCAGTTCCGGTAAACGGGAAGAATAGGACGCTCCCTGATCGGATATGCACAGAGTATTCGTATAAGCCAGCATGCTTGGTCTAATGATCTCTTCCGGCAAAGTGCCGTCCCTGGAAACCAGCAGTTCTCTGCCCTCCGACGGAATGCCATCTTCCGATACCGGCAGTTCTCCTTCTTCTGATATCTCCCTCACCCTTAAGGCTTCTGCGCCTTCTTTATCAAAAAACCGCTCGATCACATAGCTCTTATCCTGCTGCCCGATCGTCATTTCTCCGGAATAACCCTCGCCCGATAAAGGCTGATATCTGTGATAGGCGTCTACTCTGTCAACGTCCTTCTTCGGTTTCAAGCCATACAGCATTCCGATCACGTAATCCTTCAAGGTCGTTTTCCCCGCCTCATTTGACCCATAGATTACATTCATTCCCTTAGAAAGCGTCAGATCATAATTATGAAATTTGCCAAAATGCTGCAACGTCAGCCTGCTGATATACATAGTAACTCCTGTCAGTTCTTTTTATAAATCAATTCTTTCAATAAATCAATTCTGCATAGACCCATGCCGATTCTGTCTATGATAGGTTCATTTTAAATCCCTGCCGATTCTGTCTATAATAAGTCCATCTTTTTAAGCTCCTGATAGAGTCTCGCTACCGGAAGCCCTACCACATTATTATAATCACCGTGTATCTGCTTCACATGGACACAGAACGATGTCTGGATCCCGTATGCTCCTGCCTTATCCATACAATCACCGGTGCTTACATAGTCCATGATCTCTTTCTCCGTCATGGGATAGAATTCGACCTCTGTCTTCTCTACAAAGGTTCTCTGATCATTCTTACATGGACATAAAATGCTGACACCTGTATAGACCTGATGTACACTTCCCTGCAGCCGCATCAGCATATCTAATGCGTCTTTCTCGGAACGTGGTTTACCAAGAATCTCCCCCTGATAGGCGACGATCGTATCCGCTCCGATGACAACCACCTGCTCCTTGCAGTGCCGGTCAGCCACATCCTTTGCCTTCTGTATCGCAAGCTCCATAACCACATCCCAAGGCGTCTTCTTGGTTATCACCTCTTCCACATCCGACGGCTCTATCTCATAGGTAATTCCTGCAAGTGTGAGCAGCTCCCGTCTTCTGGGCGATTGTGAGGCAAGTATGATTCTCTGTTCCATAGTATTCTGACCTTTCTCTGTAATTCTCATTCTGGTTTATACATATATGATCCGATGTCCGGCGGCCTTCATCAGCCGATTCATGATCGCTGCGCCCAGTCCCACATTCTGAAAGGACTCTGAGTATATGATATCCACACCCCGTTCATCAAAGTCCCGCAAAGCCCGGTACAGATTTGCCGAGATCATGAGCGCATCCTCTTTTTCTCCTAACACTATGATCTCATCCGCCTGATAGGAAGCCGCATTCTGTGAGGTGGCAAGTACTCCCACACGTGCCCCCTGTCTTTTATGTTCTTCCGTCATATAATTGATCTTCTCGATCACTCTCCGGTCTCCGGGCTGCAGCTCGTCACTGCAGGCTACGATCGTCAATTCCCCTTTCGGCGCGTAATGCGTATATTTCATTCCCGGCGCCTTCGGCCGCATATCCGGATCAGACAATGCGTCGTCATAGAGCACCGGTCCGATGACCTCCTCCAGCATCTCCTTCGTAATATAGCCCGGTCTTAAGATCGTCGGTGTCTCACCCGTCATATCTACGATCGTGGATTCCAGTCCGTATTCGCAATCACCGCCGTCAATGATCATATCTATTTTCCCGTCGAGATCCTCCCGTACATGAGCTGCCCTGGTAGGACTCGGTCTGCCGGAGGTGTTGGCGCTCGGTGCAGCGATCATAATTCCGGAACGATAGATCAGCTCATACGCCACCGGATGAGACGGCATGCGGATCGCTACCGTATCAAGCCCGCCTGTTGTACTGTCCGGAACGATCGCTTTCTTATGAAAGATCAACGTCAGCGGCCCCGGCCAGAAGACATCCATTAACTGTTCTGCCTTCTCCGGAATATCCCGGGCAATCTCATCGACCTGCGATACTTCTGCTATATGTACGATCAACGGGTTATCCGACGGACGTCCCTTCGCTGCATAGATTTTCTGAGAGGCAGACGCGTCCAGCGCATTTCCACCCAATCCATAGACCGTCTCTGTCGGAAATGCGACCAGACCGCCCGCATGCAGGATCGCAGACGCTTCTTCAAGCTCCGGGCAGGATTCGTTCCCTGCCAATACCGGATTCACTGTTACATATCTTGTATTCATGTTCTTATCCTCTATATTATACCATGAATCTAAGCTCTCGCTTCACTTCGCTCGTGAATCGCTAAGATTCCCTGTATATATTCTCACTAACCTCTCACTTCGTGCGAGCTAAGTGTTCCAACATCAGTCATTCCATCCAGTCTCTACTGTATCACACTTTTAAAATAATTTCATCTTTCCATTACGTTAAGAATATACTATAACGATCACTCTTTGGGGAGTATTTCATGTCTCTTCTTAATCGTTCCCGCCGGGCCCGTATTCTTCCGGCCTGTGCAGCGGCACTCCTGGTGCTTGCAGGTATCCTTCACCTGTCCTATATTCCGGTCATGAAGACCAGCCGCCCGCCCGTTATTGTCGTCATAGATCCCGGTCACGGCGGCTATGATCCCGGAAAGGTATCCGAGGATCAGATACTCGAAAAGGATATCAATCTACAGATCGCGTTAAAATTAAAGAGCTATCTGGAGGCACAGGACTGTATCGTATATATGACCCGCGACTCGGATGTCAGCTTAAATAACGGTGGCGAGTCCAATAAGAAAATCGCGGATATGCAGAATCGGATCGCCTATATTGAAGACAAACAGCCGGATCTGATGATCAGTATCCACCAAAACAGCTATCCCTCTAAGGATGTCCGCGGAGCGCAGACCTTCTATTATCATACCTCTGACAACAGCGAGTATCTGGCCGCCTGTATTCAGGAATCCATCATAGAATATGCAGATCCCGATAATCACCGCACGCATAGATCCAACTCCTCTTATTATATATTAAAACACGTCAGTTGTCCTTCCGTCCTCATTGAATGCGGCTTTCTGTCCTGCCCATCCGAATGCGCGCTCCTATGTTCGGATGAATACCAGGATCGGCTTGCCTATGCGATCGCAGCCGGAACAAGAACCTACCTAAACACTAACTAATAACGGACAATTACGGATCATATTAAGCTTACTCCTGCTCCCTTCAACCTCGGTTCATAGAGACATGACCGTATATCTGAAAAGAAGCATACAAAAGAACGGCAGATGCCATGGGCCGACACCTGCCGTTTACATACCAGTAATAGAGATTGTTGCTAATTTTTCTTATGTCTTTGTGTAATACTAATATTATGGGTTATATTAAGTGATAGGGATAATAGTAACCCGTCTACTATCCGATAATACTTATAGAAGAACCTATACTCAAACTGATATCGTGTATGATTTCATAGACCACCTCCTTATGAAACGATGGTTCCGTCCTTCTGCTCATTTCTTTTCTTACGGCTTAATAAGAATCGACAGATTACGTGCATAGCAGACATGACTCTATGCTTGAGACATTTACAGTATGACGGATCTTCAATTAAATAAATGGATTGTGAGATATTGCCCGTACATGATTATGTTAGATCATAGATATCTGACATGAAATCCCTTGGAATACCAGAATAGGTCAGGATTTTACTTTTTTACCTCCTTTTCTTAGATTTGGCTAATCTCAGGTAATAGTATAATCTAATATTTGACATAAATCAAGCTATTTTTTATAAAAATATAAATATTTTACAAAAATACCTAAGAAATCCTCTTTACTTCTGGATAATTTGTGTTAAACTAGATATACAAAAGAGTTGCTTAGGGAGCCGCCATTGCATTTTAACAAAAAGGAGATGATTCTATGAAGATTGAAAAATTAAATGAGAATCAAATTCGCTGTACACTAAGCAAATCAGATCTTGCAGAACATCATGTCCGCCTTCAGGAGCTTGCATATGGCACTGACCGCGCCAAGGCATTGTTCCGTGATATGATGCAGAAAGCATCTGATGATGTTGGTTTTGAAGTTGGAGATATTCCGTTAATGATAGAAGCGATTCCTGTGAATCCGGACTGCCTGATCCTGATCATTACCAAGGTCGAGGATCCGGAGGAATTAGATACCCGTTTTTCCCGATTCACCAGAGAAGCGGATTATGATTATGACTATGAGGATGAAGAAGATAGTGAAGATTCGGATTCCGCTACCGCAGACACAGAATATGACTATACAGAGACCAACGAGAGTGACACCGGTAATACCAGCATATTTGATGTCTTAGGCAATATTGTCGAGAACTTAGAGGCGGTACGTAATGCAGCCATTAATAAGGATAATTTCCAGGCTTTATCCGCATCAGCACCGAAGGTAACAGCGGAAGCAGCGGAGAATTATGATATCTACCGTATCTTCATGTTCCTGTCACTGCATAATGTTACTTCGGCAGCCACACAGCTGATCGGGATCTACGATGGTGAGAATACCTTGTTCAAGAATCCGATGGATACCCGGTATTATCTGCTCTTAAACCAGTCCTCACATACGGCTGATGAGTTCAATCTGGTATGCAATACCTTAAGCGAATATGGTTCTAAGATTAAGACATCCTACGCAATGCCTTATTATATGGCAGAGCACTTCACGCCGATCATTAAGCGGAATGCACTGCAGACATTAGCAGAATTATAAT
>CACZRT010000257.1 GCA_902783585.1 uncultured Lachnospiraceae bacterium
ATATAAGGAAGATTTTGACCGGCTGATGAAACTGGAATTTCAGGATTTTATGAAGGAATTCATGGATTTTCATGAACGGGTGACGGGAGATATGGTGGATGAGACCGGAGATCCGAATCCGACAGTGGAAGAACGGGAATGGTTCTATCTCTATTATGGCGGGGAGCTATACTCGGATGTGATCAAGGCGCATGGCTGGGGTCGAATGGTGGATATGGCTCTGGCGCTGATCGATAATGAAAACACCCCTTGACGAAATGCGAAAAGCTTAGTAAAATAAGGAAAGTTTCATAAGTTAGAATGCAGGATTAGTACATCGGTAGTATGTTAGCTTCCCAAGCTGAAGAGGCGGGTTCGACTCCCGTATCCTGCTTTTTTTGAGTATTTGAGTATGTTAAGCAGATGATAGAGCAGGGAGCGGATTCGTGAAACAGCAGATTACGAAAAATGCAATCGAAGCGGCGTTCTTGAAGCTATTGCGTGAACGGTATTTTGAAAAGGTGATGGTGAAGGATATTGTGGAAGAGTGTGGATTGACACGGAATACCTTCTACTATTACTATGAGGATACGTATAATATTATTGAAGATATTACGACGCGGGAGGTGGAACGGCTCATTGCCAATATGAAGCCCGGCGATTCATTTTTTGATCTGGCATCGGATACGTTGGAATACTTTGATGAATATCCGATGGTTGCCAAGCATGTGTTTGATTCTTCCAAAAAAGAAGAGATCTATCGGTATGTCCGTTCCGCTATGGATGTGGTGATCCGGAAGTATATCGGGATGCAGGATAGTGCTTTCTCCAGATCCTATGGAACCTTGTCGAAGGAAGAACGCAATCGGATGTCCCGCATATGTCAATATATCTTAAGAGGTTTGATCGATGACTGGTTGAGTCAGGGAATGACCTATTCCTTGAAGGAGGAAATGAATAATTTAAAGGATCTGTATGATATCTTTATGAATCGGCGGTAATATAGCTGCCGATTTTTTTAGTACATTTCATTGGATATGTACTAAAATCGAACAGGAAAAAAAATTTGTTATAGCCCATTTGAGAAAATGTTGTTACAATAGCTCATGGTGGTTTTTAAAACTACATGGAACCAACCAGAAGTAAGGAGTACAGATCCGGCATGGCAGATATCTTGCAGTCGGTGCTGCGCGGGCTCATTCAGGCGGGAATGTATATCGCGTATCGTCCGAAGATCAAATATGATAATCCGGCAGTGATGGATGGAGATGCCCCGTGTGTGTTCATATGCAACCACATGAGTCATAAGGACGGCGCCCTGATCGCATCGGTCCTGCATAAGAAGAAGCCTTATTTTCTGATCGCTAAGGATTGGTATGAGCAGAAGAAATACGGCATATTCCTGAAGCGGTATGGCAGTATTCCCGTGGACCGCGAGGGAATGGATACGGGTTGGTTTGATGCCTGTAAGAAGCAGATTGAAGCGGGACATTCGATCCTGATCTTTCCGGAGGGACGGACCTCCAAGGAGGATATGCGGGAATTCCAGCCGGGATTTGCGGTTCTGGCTGAGAAGACCGGAGCGCCGGTGGTTGAGGTGACGCAGGCAGGGAACTATAAGCTGTTCTTTGGTGAACATAAGAAGATCCGGGTCAGCGACGGTTATCAGTTAGAGTGCCCGAAGGAGCTTCGGAAATCGCAGTATGCGAAGCAGGTGGCCGGTGAAGCAAGGACGCGGATGATGAAGCGTAAGAGCAGGCTGGAGAAACGAAATTAGACACATAAGGTGTTTAATCAGGAATCCTGAAATTCAAGAGTTGAGCTTTCAGATTTGATATTTAAGTTCTTAATTCAAGTTGCATGATCGGGATTCCGTATATATTTTACATAAGCTCAGATACTAATCTGAGTAAGAAAGAAAGGAAGATAAGAGGATGAATAAGGAAGAAGTAGCAGCAAAGATCAAGGATATGTTAGTTGAGAATTTGAGAATTCCGGAGGAGTTGTTAGAGGACGATGCAGAATTGTTCGGCGGTGAGATCGGATTGGATTCTGTAGATTCTTTGGAGATCATTTCCGGTATTGATGATATGTTCGGCGTGAACATGACCGGTGTTGCCAAGGAGAATTTTCGGGATATTAATGCACTTACTAATTATGTGATGGAAAATGCGGAGGCTTAATTCATGAAGAAACGGTGCGTGATCACCGGACTGGGAATTGTATGTCCGGTTGGTAATAATTTGGAAGAAAGCTGGAACAGTATTGTGAATGGTAAGACCGGACTCGCGAAGGTGACCTCTGTGAATCCGGAGGGTTGTTATGCGGATCTGGGCGGAGAGGTATTCTGTGATAGTCTGCCGGCTCCGGAGTACGATCGGTCTGCGAGACTATGTATCAAAGCGGCAGAGGAAGCAATCCATGATTCAGGTCTTACGGCAGAGGAAAAGAGCCGGGCGGGTGTGATCGTCGGAAGCTGTATCGGCGGTGCAGTCAGTATCGATGAATATATGACGGCGCAGAAGGACGGCAAGGAGGATGACAGACGAATCCCGAACATGGCAGCGTCTTCAATCGCTAACCATACGGCTGCCTATTTGAACCTGAATGGTGTTACCGCTAATATTGTAAATGCTTGTGCGGCAGGTACCATGAGTATCGCTTATGCCTGCGATCTGATCCGTTCCGGTGAGGGAGATCTCTTCCTTGCAGGTGGTACAGACCCATTTTCTTCCCTTGCATTTGCCGGATTTCACGCACTGCATGCACTTTCGGAAGAGTGCTGTTCTCCATTTAATCACAGCCATGGAATCACCCTGGGCGAGGGCTCCGGTATTCTTGTTGTGGAGGAATACGAGCATGCAGTTGCCAGAGGAGCCAGAATCTATGCCGAGGTTGCAGGATATGGTGTCAATAGTGACGCTTATCATATTACGGCGCCGGACCCGAGCGGACAGGGACAGATGGATGTTATCCGCCGTGCCTTGGCTTCTGCCGGTGTGAAGCCGTCTGATATCTCCTATGTGAATGCGCACGGAACCGGTACGCCGAAGAATGATGAAGCGGAGTTCTTATCACTTCATACTATATTTGACGGAACGGATGTATCGATCAGTTCGACCAAGTCTATGACCGGCCACTGCTTAGGCGCAGCCGGAGCGGTTGAGGCTGTCTTTACGGTAAAGGCTGTCAGCGAGAATATCCTTCCTCCTACGATCGGTTATACCGAGGAGGATAAGAAGGCGCTTCCGGAGAAGGCGGGAGATCTTGATTTTGTTGTAAACGAGAGCCGGGAGAAGGAGATATCACTTGCAATGTCGAATTCCTTTGCGTTTGGCGGTACGAATGCAAGTATCATTTTCTCGAAGGATAAGCATGAGATGCCGGAAACTGAGAAGGATAAGGTGTACATTACCGGCTTTGGTAAGATCTTAAGCGATGCTTCTGCTGCCGAGGAGAATGTTGCAGGAATTACATTGGAAATGAAGGACTTTACGGAACGGGGCGTGAAGCTCGGTATCTTCCGTAAGTTAGATAAGTTCGGTCAGCTTCAGCTTGTGAGCGGCATTGATGCATTCAAATCTGCCGGTATTACTGTGACCGAAGAGAATGAGAGAAAGATCGGAACAATCATCGGTACCAGTGCAGGTCCTGTCACCGAGGTATCAAATTTCCAGAAGAATATTGTGGATAAGGGATGTACGGCAGGCAGTGCCTTTACCTTCCCGAATACTGTATATAATGCGGCCGGTGGACATTTCTCCATCTTTACCGGCACGAAGGGATATTGTGCGACCGTTGCGAACGGTACGCAGGCCGGTTTGCAGAGTATTGCGTATGCGTGTGACGTGCTGGGCAAGGGAGATGAGGATATCATGCTGGCCTCCGGAACGGATGAAGGCTCGGATATGGTAACTTATTTCTACCGGCATAGTGGTATTAACGGCTCCCGTGTGCTAGGTGAAGGAAGCTCTACGGTTGTATTGGAGACTGCCCGCAGTGCGGAAGGCCGTCAGGTACACAAATATGCGGAGATCGCGGGTTATGCCATGACGCATTCTGCCGGCGCGAATTCGTATTCGGAAACCGATGCATTGGAAGCCGCAGTGCGCAAGGCTCTTGCGAATGCAGGAATGGAAGCGGGACAGATCGACCGGATCTATGCGGTTACGAATAATCATGAGCAGGGAGACAGAGAACGTGAGGCATTGGCGAAGCTTTTCCCTGGCAAGACGGTATCTGATTCCAGAGACAAGACCGGTGACTGCCGTGCAGCAAGCGCGAATGCCCTTGCAATCGAGGCGGCACAGGCCATTGATGCGTCTGAGATCGGAAGTGCTGTGGCTGTGTCTTATGGCTGCGGCTCTTATACAGCGATCGTTCTGAAGAAATAAGGATAACAGGAAGTGAGGATTACAATATGGCAACAGCAATTGTTACGGGAGCTTCTCGTGGAATCGGTAAGGCGTGTGCATTAGAGCTTGCAAAAGCAGGGTATGATATTGTCGTTAATTATGTATCGAATGAACAGGCAGCAGGCGAAGTGGTGAAGGAGATCGAAGCACTGGGGCGGAAGGCACTGGCGATCCAGGCAGATACCGCAGACCTGAAGGCGGTTCAGGCGATGTTCCGTACAGCTTCGAAGGAGTTTGAAAGCATTGACGTATTGGTCAATAATGCCGGTGTCGTGGATGATAAGTTCCTGCTGATGCTGCCGGAGGATTCGTTGGAGCGCAGTCTGGATATTAATATCAAAGGTTATTTTCACTGTGCACAGAATGCGGCACTGAAAATGATGCGTAAGAAAAAGGGATGTATTATCAATGTGTCTTCGGTCAGCTCTGTGGTAGCGATTCCGGGTCAGAGCGTGTACAGTGCAACCAAGGGTGCAGTGAATTCCATGACGGCAACACTGGCGAAGGAGCTTGCCCAGTATGGAATTCGTGTGAATGCGGTTGCGCCGGGATTTATTAAGACGGATATGATCGATCAGATCCCGGAGGAACAGAAGGAAGAGCACTTGAAGGCGGTTCCACTCGGACGCTTTGCAGAAGCAGAAGAGGTTGGCAAGGTGGTATGCGCATTATGCTCCGATGCCTTTGCCTATGTGACCGGACAGACAGTGATCATTGACGGAGGATTATCTCTATGAATCTATTGGAAATTAACAAGCGTATTCGCCAGCGCCCTCCATTTCAGATGATCGAGCGTGTAACGGAGTTGGAACCGGGCAAGTCTGCGACCGGTATTAAGTGTGTATCGGTCAATGAACCTTATTTTGTCGGACATATGCCGGAATATCCGCTGATGCCGGGCGTTCTGATGATCGAGACCTGTGCGCAGCTGTGTTCTCTGGTGATTGAACCGGATGGATTAGATGACAGCAAGATCTATGTATTGCTGAAGGTGAAGGACTTTAAGTTCGTGAAGGCAGTAATCCCGGGAGATCGTCTGGAGATCAGGGCGAATCTCATTAAGGGCAATCCAAATACCGGACTCTATGAGTTTGATGTGCAGATCTATGTGGAGGGACAGGTGCGCGCAAAGGGCGACCTGATGTTCACGGCGGTGGAGAAGGAAAGCATCTATGAAGATACTAGTGATCAACGGTAGCCCGAAGGGACCGAAAAGTAATACGATGTGGCTGACCAATGCGTTTGTCAGCGGATTTCCGGATACTGCAGAGGTGAAGACCATTCATCTAAGGGATATGGATATTCATCCGTGCATGGGGTGCTTCAGCTGCTGGACAAGGACGCCGGGCAGATGCGCAATCCAGGATGATATGCAGGTCATCTATCAGGCAATCTTAGAGGCAGATGTGATCATTGAAAGCATGCCGTTATACTTTGCCGGAGTTCCGTCCAGGATTCGTATGATGACAGAGCGCTGTCTGCTCTTTACGAAGCGGTATGAGGGCAGTCCGGAGGATTCCTTCCATACGATATTGGAGCTGGAAGAGCATAATCTGTTAGAGAAGAAGCTGGTCCTGATCGCGTCCTGCGGATATGTATCTATGGATACTATGTTTGAAGGCTTGTTGAAGGAATATGACCTGATCTGCGGAGAAGGTAATTACACGAAGATCCTGTGTGCGCAGGGCGAACTTCTGCAGGCAGGAGAGCGGACAAGACAGGTTGTGAATTATCTGGAGGATGTGCGCCAGGCCGGACGTGATTTCTATGAAAATGGTGGTCTGACACCGGAGCAGGAACGCAGGCTGTCAGAACCAATGGTATCGCCGAAGACCTTTGAGGTATTGATCAAACGGTATTGGAGCGAAAGAATGCAATAGTTATCAGAAAGATTGAAATAATATATGAACAAACCAAATATCGTCAAACAGGCGAAGATAGTGAATTTAATAATATACTCCATCATGGCGGGAATCGGTCTGATCCTGCTTGTCATTCCGTCAGCAGAGATTCAGATAGAGGTGATCCTTCTGTCCATTCTGTGCATGGTGGTTGGAAGCGTGAAGATCCTTGGATATTTCTCCAATGATCTATACCGCCTTGCTTTTCAATTCGATCTGGCAGTAGGTTTTTTTCTGATTGTGATCGGAATTCTGACTCTGATCTTCGAGAGGGAGAATCTGAACAGCTTCGGAAGATTGTTCGGAATCTATGTCTTATTTGATGGTTTGTTGAAGGTGCAGACCTCAATCGACGCGAGGAAATTCGGCATCAACCGCTGGCTGATCATGCTGCTTACCTCCTTACTGGTCGTGGCAGCAGGGGTTGTGATCTTTATCTCCCCATATTTACAGCAGATCTCAAAGGAGAATCTGTTGTATATCTGCCTGATGATCGATGGATTTGTGAATATCTGGATCACGGCCTATACGGTTCGGGTACGGGCAAAGAAGAAGAATTTTGAAGATATGTTAGAGGATTCGGAGTAGGAATCTGGTATGAATATAGAAGAATCCATTACGATTACACAACAGATATCAAGGCTGATCGCTGAGAAGGCTCCGTATGTGGAGTATTCACCGGACAGCCTGAAGTTCGCAAAGGAGTGTCTGACGGATTGGGAGCGGGAGCTTCTTCGTCGGCTTGGCGGGAAACCGGATCTGTTTGAATGCTTTTATGTTGTCCGTGAGATCTGCCGGACGATACTGGTCTGGAAGGAAGAAAATCAGGTCTATCTGACCCATTTATTATCCAATACGAGAAAATTATATAAGAGTGAATTCCTTCAGGATGCCTATCTGCAGAATATCCGCGTGCCGGATGTGACTCTTGGAGAATTCCGATTGGCGCATGCAAGCTACGCTCCGGGGGAGCTGCTGCAATATGATATGCCGGATTTCCAGCAGGAGATTATCGTGCCGAAGCTGGCATTCTTTGACCGTGAGATCCCGTTTCCCGGTATCTATGAGGGCGTGATCCCTTGGGTGAGCGTATGTCCTTCCGAGATCCACTCTATGCAGCGGGAGATCGGAATGGCATATGGAAGGGTGCTGGTTCTGGGCTTGGGGCTTGGATATTATCCGTATCGGATTTCGGAAATGGACGGCGTGAAGACGATCACGATCATTGAGCGTCAGCCGGAGATCATTCGTTTATTTGAAGATTATCTGCTCCCACAGTTTCCGAACCGGGATAAGATTCACGTCATTTGCACCGATGCATATGATTATATGGAGACGGTAACGCCGGAGCAGTATGATTTCTGCTTTGCGGATATTTGGGAAAGCCAGATCGACGGGGCAGAAGCGTATACCCGGATCAAACCGTATGAGGCAAGGCTTCCGTATACGGAATTCACCTATTGGATTGAGGATTCCATTCGGTGGTGGCTTCAGGGTGAATAATCGGTTACTTTTTTAATAAAAATAGGTCAAAAACAAGTCTTTTGATAATAAAATAAGTGTTTTTTAATAAAAATGAAGATTTGCAAATATTTGCAATTATTGACAGAAAATGCCTTGACTTCATAGGGGATGCTTGTTATAATCATTTTTGATGTAACAATTTGTAAAAACTTTGTAACATTTTGGCGATTCATTGAGGAGGAAATAACGAAATGATACGCAAGATATTTAGGAACACAGCAGTTGTGGCTGCAGCAGTAGCAATGATCCTGCAGTCCGGATATGTAGTGAATGCAACAGAGGTTACGGCAGAGGCTGATCAGACAGGAACAAGTGAGACGACAGGAATTGAGAATACATATAATACTACCGCAGTTGGAGGAATTGATGTAGCAATTAATGCTTATCTGGC
Source organism: uncultured Lachnospiraceae bacterium (assembly GCA_902783585.1). Lineage (GTDB taxonomy): Bacteria > Bacillota > Clostridia > Lachnospirales > Lachnospiraceae > CAG-632. The sequence continues at coordinate 8,211 of CACZRT010000257.1, forward strand.
AAGCGGTGCAGCGGATGAGGAGATTGCAGCAAACACAGCTGCATTAGATGTGGACACGGTAACGGCCACAGAATCGACCGCCCGTTATCCGCAGCTCGAGAATAAATTAATGGCAGATGTTACGGATTATATGAATATCCGTTCCGAAGCAGACGCAGAGTCCGAGGCAGTTGGTAAGCTTCCGCATGGTGCAGTTGCAACCGTACTTGAGAGAGGCGATGAGTGGACCAAGATCGAGTCCGGCTCTGTAACCGGTTATGTTAAGAATGAATATGTATTATTTGGTGATGATGCCGGTGATTATGCAGAAGAGAATTGCGATAAGATTGCAACGGTAACGACAACAACCCTGAAGGTTCGGGAAGAGGCAAGCGCAGACAGCACCTGTCTTACCATGATACCGGAGGGTGAGACATATGAAGTAATCAGCGATGAGGAGGAAGGCTGGACCAAGGTTCTGATCTCTGATGACTTTACAGGTTATGTATCCAATGAATTTATTGATGTAGAATTTGATCTTGGCAAGGCAATTTCCAAGGAAGAAGAGGAAGCAGAGATCGCGCGTCAGGCAGAGCTTGCAAGACAGGCAGAGTTAGAACGCCAGGCAGCAGCGAACCGTACAGTATCCGCTCCGGCAAGCGCGCCGGTTCAGCAGAACATTCAGGTAGACACCAGTGCCGTATCGGGAACCAGAGCAGATGTTGTGAATTATGCATTACAGTTTGTCGGTAATCCTTATGTATATGGCGGAACCAGTTTGACCAATGGCTGTGACTGCTCCGGATTTACCATGAGTGTATATGCACACTTTGGAATCGGTATCTGCCACGCTTCTTATGGTCAGGTTAATTACGGAACACAGGTTGGAATCTACGAGGTTCAGCCGGGTGACTTATTATTCTATAACAACGGTGGATCAAGGATCAGCCATGTGGCACTGTATATCGGTAATGGACAGATCGTACATGCAAGTACGGAGCGTACCGGTATCATCGTATCGAATGCATACTACCAGACCCCATGCGCAGCAACGAGATTACTGCCATAGTCTGATTGATTTGAGTTATTTTGGTCCTATAGAAAGAAAAAGGAAACAGATCGGAGATCTGTTTCCTTTTTCTTTATAACGGGTTCCGATATGTATAATTATCAGAACCCTTATTGACACGGGCGAGCCGGGATATTCCACGGGAAGCTGGCTGTCACGATTTTGGATAATTCATATTTCACTCATGGTAATTTTCTA
>CACZRT010000258.1 GCA_902783585.1 uncultured Lachnospiraceae bacterium
CCGCCCATACCGGGGAGCTTGTAGAACCCGCCGCAATATACAAACATCGGCTCTGTCTCTAATGCATACTCAGGGAATTCCTCCATCAGCCTTCCGCCGTCAATATGAATCTGATCATCTCGAAGATATATCACATCGCCCGTATAATCATTTAACACTATACCTTTTGCAAAGGGCTGATCGCTTCCGGCTTCGTATGCCTTATAAAACAGTCGCATGCTATAGACGATCCCGCCCTCTGCAATCTCCGTATATCGACGATAGGAGAGAAGCTTCGTTCCTATCGCTAGTATCAGAGCAAGCACCACGATCAGAATTCCGGCTAGTATCCGCCTCCATTTTGACATCCTCCGATAATTCCCGATCGCCAGAATGCGTTGCTTCACACTGTCATATCCGGATTCTCCGACAAATGTTGCCGTCATCCGCCGAATATATTCTTCTTCTTGAATACAGTCCTCTGTTATGGTTTCTTCCTCCTTACCGGAAGCCTCATCAATGAATGCACTAATACCGGAAGACCCGGATAATGCAGAATTTACCCGCATTTCCCGATACGCCTTTAAGATGACATGCCCATATGTGTATGCCTGATCTCCACATGCCCGGATCGTATGCGCGTCACAGATCAGTTCCATATCCTCCCGCAAATATTTGCCGGCAAGATTAAGCAGAGGATTCATCCAGAGAATGACACACATCAGATTCCACGCCGCATAGATCCACAGATGCAGCAGTCTTCCATGGGTCTGCTCATGCAGCACGATCATAGAAAGCTCTTCCTCCGTACAGGAATCCAATATATGCTCCGGTATCACAATTCTACAGTGCATAAGACCGGTGCTGAATGGTGTTACTCTCGCCTTACAGACATAGATCTGACGACCTGCAGCCATACATGTTCTAAGTCCTCTCACATAATGCTGCAATCGAAGATACCGTATCAGGGATATCATACCGGAAACAACGATTCCGCCCAGACAAATATAGCTGATCCACACATGATCGGTACAGAGTGAATGCCACCAATAGAATAAACGGACGCCTGTTCTCGTCTGATAGAAGAAATGAAGTCTGCCGGACAGCAGTACCGGAAGAAACAGAAGCCACAAGCTGCTCTTGGCATAGACTCGATTCCGGAAAACCGTCTTTCTAAGAAGCAGTACCAGCACCAACATGACCCAGGATATCAGAATACAATGCCCGATCTGTATGGAATAATAGATACTTATGAAATTCCATATCTGCAATACCTGACTCATATATTCCAGCATATGAGCGTCTCCTTCCTGATTGATGTTTGATTCTCATTTTGCTGTTTCGAGAATCCGACAATCATTTCTTCCTCTGCTTCTCCAAAATCTGCTCGAGCTCTGCAATCTGTTCCTCTGTCAGATCCACATTCTGTAACAGCGCCGCAACCGCACTGGTCTGGCTGCCGGAAAAGTAACTCTTTACAAAGGATTCGCTTTTCTCCTGCTCACATTCCTGCCTGGTCTTTAATGCCTGATAATGATAGACCCGACTGTCATGCTCATCCACCATATAGCTTAGAATCTCCTTCTGACATAGGCGGTTAATCAGCACCCGTATCATCTTCGCCGTCATATCACTGCTCTCTGTCAAGACTTTAATCACATCGGAGGAAGTCAAGGTCTCCTCACCGCTTTGCCAGAACACTTCCATAATCTGCCATTCACTTTCACTTGGGGTATAATCTTCTTTTCTCATATCTTCCTCCTGTTATCATCTTGTTACATACAGTATCAGGCTTTCCAGTCAGAGCCGCGTCCGCGTCTGCTGTTCCCCATAATTCCCTGCATCGTCGTCTGCGTATAATACTGTTTTAATAACTGCTCCGTTCGTTTTCTCTGCATATTCGTAGAAGTTTGTTTTTTCGCGGTAACCTTAGCTGTTTGTTTCTTTGCCTGTAGCTTTTCTTCTGCCTTCTTCGCCTGCGCTTTTTCTGCTGCTTTCTTCGTCTGTGTCTTCTCCTCCGCCTTCTTTACCTTCGCTTTCTCAGAAGTCTTCTTCGCCGCAAGCGTTGCCCGGCTCTTTGCCGCCGATTTGGCCGGATCAAGATTATCCCGCAAATAACTCATACTTCGCACCATCGGATGAGAATCGGAGGAAGAAAATGGATGATCAGACATGCCGCTTCCCAGATAAGGAATTCCATCTCCGCAATCGTATTTCCGGTTCTTCTCACACAGAGAGAATATACTACCCGTAATATGCGATGTCACATTTCTTCCGTCACTGTACTTCATGGTGTAAGATCTTCCGGTCTCCATTTCCCGATCCATCAGGCCATAGACTCTGCCTCGATATTCCGAATCCTTCGTCATCTGTGCAAGCTGTGAATTGTCAATATACAAATAATGCTTGCCATTTACCACCTTCCGCGGTTCACGGTCTGTCAGTGTATAATCCGGAAACCAATCCTGAATCTGCTTCTTCAACTCATCAACACTCAGCTCCCCATCCTGCATGGTCTGAGACACATAATATTTCTTCGCCTTTTCTCCATAAGCAATTCCGGCAGAACCCATATCTTCTATGTAATGAAATACCTGACGACTGTTCCAGACCGGCTTGTCTTGATCGATCCGGTTTGAAGCCGCCGTACTATTGCCCGATACTGTCCGATTCGCTGTGGTCTGATTGGCTGCATCAGTTCCGGTTGCCTTCGCTGTGGCCTGTTTGGCTGCATCGCCCCTTCCCGTCTTGCCGGAACGATAATTTCCGGAATACACATGATTCTGAAATAATGCTGAATATCCTGTAATTCCTCTCATATTCGATACCTCCGATCTCATATTTCAAGAAAATCAAAAATGCGCTTTCCACATTTTCTATATATGCTATATCGGATAACATTTGTTAATTGTTAACACCTGTTATCCATTATTATAACAAAATATATTTTAAAAGCAACCCTTTCTTTTACATATAGGCATTCCCTTTAAAATATATTATAATGGTTCCATAATACAGATTCTCAATCACAGTATCACAAGCTTCAACATACATTAAGGAGGATAATTATGAG
>CACZRT010000259.1 GCA_902783585.1 uncultured Lachnospiraceae bacterium
CGACAAAGGCAACGACCGAGGCGACGACGGAGGCAACAACTGAGACAGAAACGACGACGGAGACCGAGACGGAAACAGAGGAAGCTGTAGCGGAAGCAACAGAAGCACCGGTGGTTTCCGACAGCGGGGAATATGGCTCCATTGATAATACCAAGTATTCCTGGTGGTTCGTAAGAAATGATTCCCATACGACGCCGGGATGTCAGAATGATTTTGATATCTCACAGTATCATGCATATTATGTGAATCCGTCTCCGGCGGATAATACGATCTATCTGACGATCGACTGCGGATATGAGAATGGATACATGCCGCAGATCTTAGATACCCTGCGGGATAAGGATGTGAAGGCGATCTTCTTTGTGACACAGCATTATATTGAGACACAGCCGGATTTGGTTAAGAGAATGAAGGAAGAAGGACATCTGGTGGGTAATCATACCAAGAATCATCCGAGTCTTCCAACCCTTAGTATCGATGAGCAGAGGGCGGAGCTTGAGAGCTGTGCGAATTGCATGAAGGAAATGACCGGATATGATATGGATCCATATATCCGTCCGCCAATGGGCGAATACAGCCAGCGAACCCTGCAGCTGATGGAGGATATGGGATATTGTACGGTATTTTGGAGTATTGCTTTCTTGGATTATGATGTGAATAATCAGCCGACAGTGGATTATGTGATCGATCATTTTAATCAATATGTGCATCCGGGCGCAGTTCCGTTACTTCATTGTGTATCATCCGCGGATACAGAGGCACTTCCGCGGTTGATCGATACCATGCGGGAGCAGGGATACCGGTTTGCAAGGCTCGATGAGTTCTGTCATTTCTGATCGGGACCTAAAATGTAGAATATAATAATGCCTGAATAAGACTGATTCGGATATATATCCGGGTTGGTCTTATTTATTTGTCTCTTAAAAAGGAGCGATCAAGTTCGCATAAAGACTTGATAATACTTGCTTTTTAATCCATTATTCTAAAAACAGAGAAAACTTTTTGAAAAAATTTTTAAAATAATGGTTGACAGATCAATAATCCGGGAGTAGAATCAAGCTCAATCTAAATAACATATTATTCATATCAACTTACTAGGAAAAGAAAAAAAGGAGGGTATGCAGATGGGAACAACATGTGATTTGGCGGCACATTACACACAGGTAACTCAGAAACAGACTGGCAAGCAGATTGTGGACGGAAAGTATCCGGAACCGATCAGTCATGTGGAGCTTACGGCAGAGGATGTAAAGAATATCCGTAAGCGTCCGAATGTTCTTGTGACAGAGCAGGATGCCAATGGCAACTTCATCCGGCAGCAGAATCTGTTCAATAACTCCTTTGGAACGGGTAAGGATCAGAATCCGGTAGAAAAAGGACGTTACCGATTGATCTGGGCAAAGGGATGTAATTGGTCGAACCGGGTATCTATTACAAGAGAGCTGCTGGGATTAGAGGATATCATAAGCGTGAATGTAGTAGGACGTGACGATTATGATGGCGAGGATTATGGATGGGAATTCGTATTTGATGAAGGACATATCGATCCGGTGCTGGGAGTCCGATTTCTGAATCAGATTTATGAGAAGTCCTATCCGGGATTTCCGGGCAGAGCGACGGTTCCGTCACTGGTAGATGTAACGACAGGAACGGTAGCGAATAATGATTATCATCATTTGACCAACTATCTGGAGGTTGATTTTAAGGAATTCCATAAACCGGGAGCGCCGGAGCTGTATCCGGAGGAGCTTAGAGACGAGATAGACCGGTTGAATGAATGGCTGTTTGACAATATCAATAATGGTGTATATAAGATACAGTTTGCAACCGGATATGCAGCATTCCGGAATGCGTATGATAATTTCTACGCAGCCATGGATATATTAGAGGAGCGGCTGTCAGATCGAAGGTTTCTCTTCGGAGACTATGTAACGGACAGTGATATTCGGCTGTATGTTACACTTGCCAGACTGGATACAGCATATTCACAGAATTTTGGACCGACCAAGCACCGTCTGGTGGATTATCCGAACCTGTGGGGATATGCAAGGGATCTGTGGCAGATTCCGGCATTTCAGAATAATACATACTTCCGTGATTTTAGCCGGAGCTTCCGTAATGATGGCGGTAAGAGCGGAGCGTTCAAATCTTTTCAGGAGCGGTTTTTAGATGAAATCAATTTTGATGAGTTATGGGGCAGCAGCCATGGAAGACAAAGACTCAGCCATGATCCGGCTAACAAATTCCGGACAGAGTAACGGAGGCGATTAAAAAAAGTGAGAACAGCGATAGAACATATCAACTTATTTGATGGCATTCATGAGAAGTTAGAGGAGAATGTCTCCATAATTATACACGACAATCTGGTGGAGGATATTCTTCACGGGGAATATGGTACGGATCAGATCGATCAGAGTATCGACGGTAAGGGCTATACAGTGATTCCGGGATTAACCGATTGTCATATGCATGTCGCTCATTCGCATACCTTTGATGATCGTGTGGATGAAAAGGTTGTACAGGGTGTGGCTAATGCGAAAAGCCTGTTGATGAAGGGCTTTACGACGATAAGGGATGCAGGTGGAATTACATACGGACTTAAGAAAGGAATTGACGAAGGTGTTGTTGACGGTCCCCGTATCTATCCATCGAACGCATTTCTTACTCAGACCAGCGGACATGCGGATTTCCGTACAAGTAAGTCGGAATTCCGGATCGTAGACCGGATCTATGCGTCAGGCGCGGCTATGACCGGCGAGGCATGGTATGCCGACGGAGTGGCAGAGGTGCTGCGGGGTGTCAGAGAGAATTTCTTTCTTGGCGCATCTCAGATTAAGATCATGGCGGGCGGCGGTGTCATGTCGTTAAGTGATCCGATTGATACGATCCAGTTCACGGAAGAAGAGATGAAAGCTGCGGTAGATGCGGCAGCGGATTACGGAACCTATGTACTGGCGCATTTATATACACCGGGAGCGATCAAGCGAGCGGCACGCGCAGGGGTAAAGAGCTTTGAACATTGTCAGCTGATGGATGAGGAATGTGCAAGGATCTTATCGGCACAGGGAGCGTTCATTGATCCTTGTCCGAACATGGCAGCCGAAGCGCCGCCGATTATTATGAATCATCCGGTCCGGCGCGCAAAGCAGTTAAGAGTCAGCGCAGGCGAGAAGATAGAGGCCGAACTGATTGACAGATATGATATTACGCTGTTATTCGGAACGGACAGTCATGATGGTAATCCACGGGATCTGATACATTATCAGGAACGTTGGGGGAGCTACAAGGGACTGAAGGCGGCAACCGGTAACGTCAATGAACTGATCAAGCTGACAACCTATCAGAATCCTTATCCGGAAGGGGAGATCGGTGTTCTGAGGAAGGGTGCCTTTGCGGATCTGTTGATCACGAAGGATAACCCGGCAGCGAATCTGTCTGTTCTGGCAGAACCGGAGAATCTGCTTTTCATTATGAAGGATGGAAAGATCTATAAAAATGTTATTTGATCTCTTAAGCGCAAGCCGTAGAGATTACAATAAATTAGCAGCTGTTCCAAAAAAACAATGCGGCTGGTTTACAGAATCCGCAGCCGGACAGCGGCAAACGTATAATCATATATGAGTGGCAATGGGAATTGTCAAATAAGAAAAAGGAGGAGATCATTATGATTAACAGAAAACTGACACTGAAAAAAGCAACAGGTATTGTAGCTGCAATGGCGCTTACGACAGCGCTTCTCGCAGGATGTTCATCGGGATCCCCGACACCTGCCACGAATGCGGATACAAATGATAACAATGAAAGCGCTGAGATCACGAATGTAGAGACTTCTAACTTAAGTGATACAAGTGATGCATCAGCAGGAAATGACGCAGATACCAATACGGAGGTAACAACGATCGTAGCGGTTACAGGCGCCAGTCCAAGACCATTTACATATTACAACGATGATAATGAACTGGTAGGACAGAATATTGAGCTTGTGGAAGCAATCTTTGAGAAGCTCCCACAGTATGAGCTGAAATGGGAGGTTACAGACTTCACTTCCATCTTTGCGGGACTGGATTCTGACCGGTATCAGCTGGGTGTTAATAACTTCGGTATGAACGATGAACGGAAGGAGAAGTATCTGTTTACCGACCCTGAATTTGCAAATCAGCTGATTATTGTTTCCGGTAAGGATGTAGATCTTCCGGAAGGAGAAGAATTAGATTATGCCGACCTTGCAGGACTGGAGTTCGTCGGAAGTGCCGGTGTTAACCAGACTACTAATGTTGAGAATTATAACGATGCCAATCCGGATAATCCAATCACGTTAACGTATACGGAAGAAGATCTTGCAGTACAGCTTCAGGGAATTCAGGACGGTAAATATGACTTTACCACGATTGACGCTCCTATGTACTACGGTTATTACCAGCCGGAATTCGGATTTGATCTGAAGGTGAACTACTTAAAGGGTTATGGCACATCCGATGGTCTGTATAGTTACTTCCTTGTAAGTAAGGGAAATGAGCAGTTAGTTGAAGACATTAACAGAGCACTGTATGAGGTAGTAGAAGAAGGTAAGTCAAAGGAGATCAATGAGAAATACTTTGGTGGCGACTATACTCCATCCTTAGATGTTCTGACCGGAGGTAACTAAGAGCCTGACAGGAATTGAGGAAGTATATGGGAACTATACTGCAAATTGATAAAAAAGATAATGTAGGAATTGCATATTCCAAGATCTCTGCCGGAGATCACTTACAGATCTCCGGACAGTCTGAACAGGATATTATAGCACAGGAGGATATTCCGGTTGGTCATAAGGTTCTGCTTGCTGACCGGCCGGAGGGCGCGGAGATCATTAAATATGGAATTCCGATCGGCAGGCTGAAGGAAGCGGCTCGTGCCGGAGCATGGATTCATGAGCATAATCTGATCGACACAACGGAAGAGATCTGCGACGGATATTGCCGGGAATTCATTGATCACGTAGATACCATTCGGGCGTATCCGCGCCCGGACGGAGGCTACGGCGTAGCCAATTACGTAATGATCTTTCCGACATCGGTTAAGGCAAATGCGCTTGCTAAGCGTCTGTCGGACGAGACGGGTGCTTTCTGGCTGGTGGCAGATAAGAATCTTGCAGTTGACGGTCATTTATCGGAGAAGCAGCGGCATGATCTGATCAAGACGGCACTTGGGAATAATATTTACGCGGCGTATATTCTGGATGTAGAGGATACGGATGAATACCGTGTAATTACAGATGCATTAAAAGCAGCAGACGCGGATCAGGTAATTGCGGATGCAGGGAAAGCATCTAAGGCATCATTGCATCGATTAGTGCGGAATGATGCGGATGAACAGGCTGCGCGCGAAGATCTTCTTAATTTGATCCGTGAGGCTGACAGCAAGGTTAGACAGGAGGTACCGTTAGAGGGACTGACGGTAACCGTCCACTGTGCGGGCAGTGATTGGACAACGGCTTTATCAGGTAATCCGGCGCTTGGAATTGCGGCAGATCATATTGTGAAGCACGGCGGTTATGTCTATATGGATGAGTGGAACGGATTCCCGGGCTCCGAGCATATTCTTGCCAGACAGGCAGCAACCCGGGAGATTGGTCTGCAGATCATCCAGAAGGTTCGGGAAGTTCGGGAAGATATCTTCCGCAAGACCGGTAAGCATGTGGAGGATTTCAATCCGGTTCCGTCCAATAAGGAAGGCGGAATTACGACGCTTGTGGAGAAGTCTACAGGCAATATTAAAAAGGCGGGTTCCACTCCGATACAGGGAATCTTAACACCCGGCGACCGGCCGGGAATACCGGGGGTATATCTGCTTAATCAGAGGGCGGGAGCTCCCGCATCAACCGGTATCTATGGAGCAATGTCCGGCGCGCATATCAATGTTCAGGTAACCGGCGTCGGCTTCTTATATGATGAGATCCCGCATCTGTTAAATATCCGCGAGACCGGTAATCCGGAGACTTATAAGAATTCGGAGTATCTTCTGGATTTTAATGCAGGGGCATCTTTTGGCGATGAGACATTGGAAGAGACCGGTAAGCGGTTGTATGAGTTCATTTTGGATGTTGCACAGGGGAAAGCAGTTCCGAAGGATGAAGCGGATAAGGAACGGGCACTTGTGATTCCTTATGATGGAGATCCGACTTTTCGGGAAGAACAGATCTTTATTCCGACCGCCAAGGGGGCGCATCGGGAGAAGGTTGCAAATATTATGTCGTGAAGATAGGAGATCAATATGACGAAGCTGTTTGATTTACAATTAGTATTTTCTTCCATACCGGAGCTGTTAAAATATCTGCCGACAACGCTGTTTCTGACAGTGATCGCCGCAATCATCGGACTTCTGCTGGGGCTTGTGATTGCCGTGATCCGAATGAAGAATATTCCGGTACTGTCTCAGCTGGCCGTTGCGTTTGTGTCAGTCATGAGAGGAACACCGATCATTGTGCAGTTATATATATCTTACTTCGGAATTCCGATCCTGCTTCAATATATTAATTATTATCGCGGCACAGAATATAATATTAACGCAATTCCGGGAATTGTATTTGCTATGGTTGCGCTGGGGCTTAACCAGTCGGCATTTGATTCGGAGACGATACGCGCGGCATTACAATCAGTGGATAAGGGACAGATCGAAGCGGCCAAATCATTAGGAATGAGTAATGGACAGGTATTACGCAGGATCATACTTCCGGAAGCGATTACCGTTGCTCTGCCTTCCCTTGGCAACTCGTTGATTGCGCTCATTAAGGGAACGTCTCTGGCATTTACCTGTTCGGTTGTTGAGATCACGGCAGCCGGTAAGATCCTTGCCGGACGGAATTACCGATTCTTTGAATCCTATTGTTCACTCGCGATCATATATTGGGTATTGACCTTTGCGCTGGAAAAAGTGGTGGCGGCAATTGAAAAACGGCTTCAGGTACCGGAGCAGCCCCGTCAAGTAAAGGAGAGAGACGCGATCCTGTCGAAGACATGATTCGAGATTGTGCCAATACCTATTAAAGGAGATACACTATGAGCTTGGTAGAGATTCGTGGATTAAGTAAAAAATATGGAGATAATGTGGTACTCGACAAGATCGATCTGGATATCGAGCAGGGCGAAGTCGTTGCGATCATCGGTCCTTCCGGAACCGGTAAATCTACTCTTCTCAGATGCCTGAATCTGTTAGAAAAGCCGGAGGAAGGAACGGTCAGGTTTGATGGAGTATCCTTTGATCTGACAAAACGGAATAAGAAGGACACGCTTGCACTCAGACAGTATACCGAGATGGTGTTCCAGCAGTTCAATCTGTTTCGGCAGAAGACGGCGTTAGAGAATGTCATGGAAGGACTTCGCGTAGTTAAGAAATACAGCAAAAGCGAAGCGGAGAAGATTGCGCTTGATGAATTGGAAAAAGTCGGAATGTCAGACCGGTTATACCATTATCCGAGACATTTATCCGGTGGACAGCAGCAGCGTGTGGCGATCGCGCGGGCTCTGGCAATGAATCCCACCTTGCTTCTGATGGATGAGCCGACTTCCGCGCTTGATCCGGAGCTTGTCAGTGAGGTGCTGGTCACGATCCGCAAGGCGGCAGAAGATGGCAATACCATCCTGCTTGTGACGCATGAGATGTCTTTTGTTAAAAGTGTTGCCAATAAGATCGTTTTCCTTGAGAATGGCAAGATCGTGGAATATGGTACTCCAAGAGATATCTTCGAGAACCCGTCCAGTGAGCGTCTGAAGGAATTCCTGGCGCATATTAATATGCTGGAAGGCGCGGAGTATGTGATCTAGTCTATTGACATCACATTTGAGGAATGATAGAATAACAACATCTGAAAGGAAGAGGTGAAAGGATGTTACGATAATTTACTTTTGATTACATGAAGAAGGTAAGTACAGTGTGTGGTGGATCACATA
>CACZRT010000260.1 GCA_902783585.1 uncultured Lachnospiraceae bacterium
CATTTCACTCATGGTAATTTTCTATAAAAGCTCCCTAAACTCGCTTCGCTCGAACAGCTGGGAGCTTTTATGAAAATTAACCATTCGATCAATAGAATTATCACAAAATCGACAGATGCTTCCCTTAGAAATACACCGGCTCGCCCGTGTCATATATCATCTCACATTGTTAGATGGACGATATTCGTCAAATGGGATCTCTCACACAAGCGTGAAGTCACCGCTTGACTTATTATATCAAAACGATAAGTGATCATTATTGACATAAGGAAAACAGCAACATCAAAGGGCTTGCATGCCCCTAAGAAATACCATTTGTCTATTTTCGCGATAATTCCATAGAGTGAATGGCTGATTTTCAAAAACGCGAACGCTGTCTGAGCGTAGCGAGTTAGAGAGCGTTTTTAGAAAATCACCATGAACGATATGTGAATTATAGAAAATAGTTACAACCGGTTTTCGTGGGGCATGCAAGCCCTTCGATGTTGCGTCACTATTGTATATAATTATACATATGAGAAGGAGGATCAGCCTCGATTCTGCTCTTCTACGAGATGCTCTGCGCCATACATCTTACGCAGCTTCGGCTTCTCGATCTTGCCGGTAGGGTTTCTTGGAATGTCGGCGAAGATCAGCTTCTTCGGCCGCTTGTAACGCGGCAGCTTCAGGCAGAATTCGGTCATTTCTTCCTCCGTACAGGTGAAGCCTTCCTTAATCTCTATGATTGCAGCGGTGATCTCACCCAGACGCTTGTCCGGAAGCCCGATGACGGCGACATCCTTGACCGCATTATTGGTACGAATAAAGTCTTCGATCTGAACTGGATAGATATTCTCGCCACCGCTGATGATGACATCCTTCTTACGGTCAACTAAGAAGATAAAGCCGTCCTCATCCTGCATTGCCATGTCTCCGGTATAGAGCCAGTCTCCCTTCAACACTTCATCCGTTGCTTCCGGATTCTTATAATAACAGGTCATAACACCCGGTCCCTTGACACATAATTCGCCAACGTCTCCCTGCTTCACGATCTGACCGTCTTCACCGACGATCTTCACTTCCCAGCCATATCCCGGTACTCCAATGGCGCCTACCTTATGAATGTGATCAACACCAAGATGAACGCAGCCCGGTCCGATAGACTCGGAGAGACCATAGTTCGTATCATACTGATGGTTCGGGAAATATGTCATCCAACGCTTGATCAGACTTGGCGGTACCGGCTGTGCGCCAATGTGCATCAACCTCCACTGAGAAAGCTCGTAATCCTCTATCTTCAGATCTCCGCGGTCTAACGCATCTAAGATATCCTGCGCCCATGGCACTAACAGCCATACGATCGTACAATGCTCCTTCGATACCGCATCCAGAACGAATTCCGGTTTTGTTCCCTTCAAGAGTACTGCCTTGCCTCCGGAAATCAGACTGCCAAACCAATGCATCTTAGCACCGGTATGATATAACGGTGGAATGCACAGGAATACATCGTCCTTGGTCTGTCCGTGATGGTTCTGCTCTACCCGGCAGGAATGCATCAGACTGATATGATTATGTAAGATCGCTTTCGGGAATCCGGTAGTTCCGGATGAAAAATAGATTGCCGCATTATCCTCATCCCGAATCTCAATCTCCGGCTTCATGCTTGAACAGTTCGCGGTCATGGAATTGTAATCCTCCGCAAAGCTCGGACAATGCTCGCCTACAAAGAATAACAGACGGTTCTTGCTGATCCGTTCTGCGATCTCTTCCACACGACCGATAAATTCCGGTCCAAAGACTAAGATATTCACATCCGCAAGATCTAAGCAATACTCAATCTCGTCGGACGCATATCGGAAATTAAGCGGAACTGCTATCGCGCCGGTCTTCAGGATACCAAAATAAATCGGCAGCCACTCCAGACAGTTCATGAGCAGGATTCCAACCTTATCATCCTTCTTGATTCCCCGGCTGATCAGAAGATTCGCAAACCGGTTTGCCTTCTCATCGAAGACATTCCAGGTAATCTCCCGACGGTAATGCTCTAACGGGTTCGGCTCCATCAATTCGTACTCTTTCCATGTCACCCGTCGCCGTTCCTTAATCTCCGGATTAATCTCTACCAATGCAATATCATTCGGATATTCTCTTGCATTATGCTCTAATAATCCTGTAATTGGCATATCTGCTACCTCCCCATATTTTATCTTCTTTCTTATCATTAACGATATATGTAACACCACGAAGTCTTCTATCTCACGACAAACCGACCACACCATACGATTGCCGTTAAAATGCGTAAGAAATGGACAGAATCCGTGTTGTACGGACCCTGTCCCACAATCTTTTTGTATTTTATCACATTAAAGCAGAGAAGTAAAGGCTATTGTTCTTTCTCATCACCTTTCTCTTCCGCTTCTTCTTGCAAATTATCCTCTTCAATTACATCGTGTATTTCATCTGCATTCGCGTCCTGTTTTGGTTCCTTCCTTTTCTTCTTACGGAACAAAGACTTCCGTTCTTTCTTCTTTCCACTGTTATCCGATTCCTGCAGAATCTCTTCCGTCGTTAAGACCCCGGCCTCTTCGATCATTTCCGTCGCACCCTTTTTGATCAGTTGCTTTTCTACAAATTCCTTCACCAAGGTATAGAATACCGCAAAGATCGGAACACCAAGAACCATCCCGACCGGTCCGCCGATCTTACCGCCAATTACAATAGCAAACAAGCTCCAGATAGTCGGAAGTCCGACACGGTCTCCCAGGATCTTAGGTCCGATGATATTACCATCCAGCTGCTGAATGATCAGGATCATAATTAAAAATGGGATTACACTCTTCGGAGACACCAGAAGAAGAATTACCGCACCGATTCCGCCACCAATAAACGGACCGGCTACCGGAATAATATTGGTAATACATACGATCACGCTGATCAGGGAAGCCAGCGGCATCTTGAAGATCAGCATGGTAACAGCCGTGATCAAACCAACGATCAGACTGTCTGCAAACTTACCAAGAAGGAATCCGGAAAGCATCTTATCCGACAAGTGCCAGATCCGGAGCAGTTCATTATAGACAGTCTCTGAAAACAACGCACGGAAGACCATCTTGATCTCTGCCACCAAATGATCCTTATCCAGCAATATGAACAGCATGGCAGCAAATGCGATTACTGCTTCATATAAGGTATGTCCGATCGCCTTACCATATTCAAATATATTCTTGGAATAATCGCCAAACCATTCTACGATCTGCTCCGACAGCTTCTGCCAGTCGCCAAGAACCTCTTCCAGATTCTTCATATCCAATGCCTGCGAGAACGGCAGCTCCTTAATGGTCGCCAGCAGATTATCCGAATAATCCGAGAAATTATTCATAAAATCTATAATACTGTCCCGTACCTGCGGAACCACAATGACACCCAACAGCCATAGCAATATGCCCACGCATACCAGCACGACCAGCACCGCAAGCGAACGACGTTTGATCCATTTTTCCTGCAGCTTTCTGGTCGGAATATCCAACAGCCAGGCCAGTCCGATACCAACCCAGAATGGCATCAGCAAATTAAATGCATTCTGAAATGCAGTAAGCACCTGTCCAAAGTGCTCCAACACCTCGTAGAATGCAATCGATATCAGCGCTACGATCAGCAGCGGTCCATTTTTTCTAACGATCTCCTGAAATCGATTCATGTTCTCCCCCGACTGTCCTTTCTCTCATCAATAATCTTTCAGCGAACATTGGTTTCCGCCGATTGAATATACATGCATTAAGGATGACAGATTGCAATAGGCATTTCCTGATCATCTATATATGAAATGTGAAAGAATCACAGCGAATATCCCACTTCAAACGCCTTCTTGTTGATCTCAACCGTCTTCGGCGGCACCGTCTTCTCAATGACGGTAAGCCATGTCTCCTTGGAATAATCCATATGCTGTGCAGCGATACCAAGTACAATGATATTAAATACGCGCGCATTGCCAAGCTTCTTTGCCTCGGCCATCGCATCCACGGAATAGACCTTATACTTCTGACTTAATTCCTCCAAAATTCCCTCCGGATACTGTGCCGCGCCGGTCACGACCGTGATTGGATCCATGCGCTGATCATTCACGATTATAGCCCCGTCCTTCTTTAAGAAATGCGCATACCGCTTAGCCTCTAACCGTTCAAAAGCGATCAGGATATCTGCCTGTCCTTCCTCTACGATCGGCTCTGCCACCTTGTCGCCATACCGGACATAGGTCACAACACTTCCTCCGCGCTGTGCCATTCCATGTACCTCAGACAGCTTCACATCATATCCTTCATGCAGGGCAATCCCGCCTAAGATCCGGCTGGTGAGCAGCGTTCCCTGTCCGCCGACACCAACGATCATAATATTCTTCGTCTCCATCTTTATCTCCTTATTCCCTACTCAATATCCTATATTCAAGCTGACACCTTCCAGGCTTTGATCCCATTCTAAGATTTCGGCATCATCTTATATCACTTCGCTTCGTTCTATTACTTCTCTACTGTCTCGATCGCGCCAAATGGACAGACATTCTTGCACAGACCGCAGCCATTACACATCGTCTCATCGATGGCGATGGTTCCGTCCTCCTTCTTCGTCAGTGCCGGACAGCCCGGTCGTAAGCACATACCGCATTTCTTACATTTCTCCGGAATCGGGACACATTTATTCGGGAAGACATTGCCCTTCAGGAGCACACAAGGGGACTTCGTGATGATCACGGAAATCTCATCTCTTGCCGTCTCCTCCTTCACAACCTCTTCCAGCTTCTTGATGTCGAAGGCGTTGACCTCTACGACATGTTCAATCCCCATTGCCTTGACCAGATTATAGATATCGATCGCATAGGTCGGGTCGCCCTGCAGGGTCTTACCGGTTGCTGCGTGATCCTGATGTCCGGTCATGCCGGTCGTCGAATTATCCAGGATCATAACCGTTCCGGTTGCCTGATTGTAGACCATATTCATCAGCGAATTCACACCGGTATGTAAGAATGTACTGTCGCCGATCACGGCTACCCAATTCTTCACATATTCCTTCCCCTTCGCCTTCTCCATACCATGCAGAGAAGAGATGGAAGCGCCCATACAAATGGTCGTATCAACCACATTTAACGGAGCCACTGCTCCTAAGGTATAACAACCGATATCGCCTGCCGCATGAATATTCAGTTTCTTAAGCACGGAATATACACTTCTGTGCGGACATCCCGGGCACAGGATCGGCGGTCTTGCAGGTACATCTGCCGGCGTCTCGAGATCAAGCTCCTCATGAAGGATCGCCTTCCGCAGCAGATTCGCACTGTATTCTCCCTGCACGGTCAGAAGATCCTTGCCGTGACAGGCAATTCCCCAGGAGCGGACCTGTTCTTCGATAACAGGATCTAATTCTTCAATCACATATAATTCCTCAACCTGAGCGGCAAAGTCTAAGATCATCTGCTTCGGAAGCGGATTCACCAAACCTAATTTCAGCACACTGGCGTTCGGAAGCACCTCTTTCACATATTGATATTCAATACCGCAGGTGATCACACCGATCTTCTTATCGTTCATTTCCACACGGTTGATCGGCATAGAAGCACCGTCCGCGGACATATCCAGCTCTCTCTGCTCCACATGCAGGTGGCGCTGCTTCGCCATAGCCGGCATCATAACGTGCTTTTTAATATTTCTCTCGTAAGGCTTGTCCTCCGGAACTACACGATCCTCTAAGGTTACAAGTCCCTGAGAATGAGAAAGTCTGGTAGTTGTTCTGAGAATAACCGGAGTATCATATTTCTCGGATAATTCAAATGCATATTTCATAAAGTCCTTGGCTTCCTGAGAATCCGACGGTTCAATGACCGGTACATGCGCTGCCCGTCCGACCGAGCGGCTGTCCTGCTCATTCTGCGAGCTATACAGACCCGGATCATCCGCAGCAACCAAAACCATACCGCCATTAACACCAATATAGGACATCGTATACAACGGGTCTGCGGCCACATTCACGCCCACATGCTTCATACAGCACATGGAACGCACGCCGCTGATACTGGCGCCGCTTGCCACCTCTGTTGCCACCTTCTCATTCGGTGCCCACTCTGCGTAAATATCCGCCTTGTATTGCACAAGACTCTCACTGATCTCCGTACTCGGAGTTCCCGGATAGGCAGACGATACCTTCACACCCGCTTCCCAGGCACCTCTGGCAATCGCCTCGTTCCCTAACATAATCTTCTTTTCCATGCCATAACAATTCCTTTCAAATTACTTCGATTCTTAAGAATCTTTCTTTGCAACGCAAAAGAAGGCAGATCCGCCTCCTTCCGCATATCAGATTATCTTCTATTATCAAACATTTTTCTCATTTTTTCAATATAAAAGTGCAAAATCCATGATCTTCCACGGATTTTGCACTTATGTTTTATTCAACTATTATCGAATATAACCCATTATACAGCTTTATGCCAGTTCCTTCAGCCTGACACTGTGTTCAGCAACAACGCTCTTAAGAATATCGATATCCACCTGCATATCATCTAATTGATCTATCCCTTTGGAGTATCTTTCATATGTTGAGGTATAACAAGATTCAATATTCTGAAGCCGAGGCATCATATCATGCTCAATCAATATCTGTATCGATTGAATTGTCGGCATAACCTTGTTATCCAACTTGTCCTCCACGAAACTAATTCGCGGTACGACTTCGTTATCCAGCTTGTTCTGCATCGAATCTATTCGCGGTACGACTTCGTTATCCAGCTTGTTCTGCATCGAATCTATTCGCGGTACGACTTCATTTTCCAGTAATGACTGTACAGGGTGAAGCTTAGTATCTATCATTTCTGATAATTTATCTAATAATTCTTCATCCTTCATAATTTCACCTCCCTTATTGTTTGTCTGTCAAAGGTAAATGTCTCATACGTCTAATACTAGCATGTATTTGAAATGAAGTCCACTGTTTTCTTATGGATATTTTGAATATTCAGTTGCTGAGGTATTACCAAAAATAGTCAACATATACAATATAAGTTAATAATATAAGAGGTTTACTTATTCTCCGGTCTTACGGAAGAAGTCCATTTCTCACGGATCTCCTGGTTGATGTTTTCAATAAAGGTTGCAAGCGGCATAGCTCCGAGATCGCCATCCTCTCCTCGACGACGGACAGATACACTTCCTTCAGCTTCTTCATTGGCACCTACTACCAGCATATACGGAATCTTCTCCATCCGGGCTTCCCGGATCTTATAACCGATCTTTTCTGCCCGACGGTCGATTTCAACCTTGATATCCGATTTTCGAAGCTCTGCCTTTACCTTCTCTGCATAATCCATATATTTGTCAGAGATTGGCAGGATCCTTACCTGCTCCGGCATCAGCCATGTCGGAAGTGCTCCCGCATACTTCTCGATCAGCCATGCAAGCGTTCTCTCATAGCAGCCCATAGAAGTACGATGAATGATATACGGACGCTTCTTATCGCCATTCTGATCGATATAATACATATCATACCGTTCCGCTAAGAACATGTCTAACTGGATCGTGATCATAGTATCTTCCTTACCATAGACATTCTTCGCCTGAATATCCAGCTTCGGACCATAGAACGCAGCTTCGCCTGCTGCTTCCGTATACTCCAGACCAATCTCATCTAAGATCTTACGCATCGCGCCTTCTACCACATCCCAGTCTGCAGCGGTTCCCAGATATTTATCCGGATTCTCCGGGTCCCACTTAGACATCCGGTACGTCACATCCTCCTCCAAGCCAAGTGTTGTCAGACAGTACTTGGCAAGCTTCACACAATTCTTGAATTCCTCATCAATCTGTTCCGGCGTACATACCAAATGTCCCTCAGAGATCGTAAACTGCCGAACTCTTGTCAGTCCGTGCATTTCTCCCGAATCCTCATTACGGAATAAGGTTGAGGTCTCGCCCATACGATATGGCAGATCACGGTAAGAATGCTGCTTTGCCTTATATACAAAATATTGGAACGGACAGGTCATCGGACGAAGTGCCATAACCTCACGGTTGTCCTTATCCGTATATACCTGCTCCTGTGCGTTCTTCATTGCTACGGAAGTGTCGGCATAAAGCTTCTGATCCTCCTTCGCATCCTCCTCACTCATCAGATCATCATTTAAGACGAACATGCCATCCTTATAATGGAACCAGTGATCTGACAGCTTATAGAGATTCGACTTCGCCATAAATGGAGTTCTGGTTCTGACATAGCCCCATTCATAATCCTCCAGATCCTCGATCCAGCGCTGCATGGTCTGGATCACCTTCGTTCCCTTCGGCATGAAAAGCGGAAGTCCCTGTCCGATAACATCCACCGTTGTGAAGAATTCCATCTCACGGCCCAAGCGGTTATGATCCCGTAGCTTAATATTCTCCAGAAACTCCAGACGCTCATCTAAGTCTGCCTTCTTGGTATATGCTGTTCCGTAAATACGTGTCAGCATCTTATTCTTCTCATTACCTCTCCAATAAGCACCGGAAGAAGATGTCAGCTTGAAATACTTCACCGCCTTGGTATTCATCAAATGTGGGCCCGCACACAGATCGGTAAAATCTCCCTGTGTATAGAAGCTGATGACTGCATCCTCCGGAAGATCCCGAATCAGTTCAACCTTGTACGGCTCATTCTTCTCTTCCATCAGCTTAATCGCCTCTTCTCTCGGAAGTGTGAAGGAAGTAATATCATCGCCCTGCTTCACGATTTTCTTCATTTCCTCTTCAATCTTATCCAGATCCTCTCTGGTCAGGGGCTGCATATCAAAATCATAATAGAAGCCTTCATCAATTGCCGGACCGATGGTACACTTGGCATCCGGATACAAATGCTTCACTGCCTGTGCAAGCACATGGGAAGCGGTATGACGAAATGTCTTACGTCCCTCCTCATCATTAAAGGTCAGAATATTCAGCGTACAATCCTTATCGATCACGGTACGCAGATCCACTACCTTGCCATCAACCTCACCGGCGCAAGCCACCCTCGCCAAGCCCTCGCTGATATCCGTTGCGATATCGATCACGGACTTTGCCTCACTGTACTCCTTAAACGAACCATCCTTTAACGTAATTTTCATACTGCTACTTCCTTTCTAGTCTTGCATTCTTCTGATCATGGCTAAAACTCCGAAAACGCAATCGCCATCTATCGGAACTTCCTGATCAGAACCTTCGGTTACCTGTCATATTATGTCCATGGGAACATTTCATTACGCAGACGTATGAATACATAAAAAAATCCCTGACACATCTATGACTATGTGTCAGGGACGATCTCTCGCGGTTCCACCCTGATTCCTTACAAATATTCGGCATTCCGACCACGTGGGATGCTGCGTTGCATCTGGTACAATCCACATCACATGGTTCCTGCCAATTCATAAGGCTCTTGATTACGGTTATAACGGCACCACCGTCTTCCTTTCGTTCAACTAGATATCATAGATATCACGAACATCCCGGAAGAAGCTCCAAGCTGGTCTTCGAAGAAGGTAACTGCAAATCTCTCACACCTTACGAGATTCTCTCTGGGGAGCCTCCCAACCTCTACTGGTCTTGTCATCGCTTCCATATACATATTCTAATATAAAATGATATTAAATCAAGTCATTTTAAAAGTCAAGCATGGAAATATTGTAAAATAATGAAACCGGATTCCGCCACCCTGCGCATTATTAGGTAGGAACTTTAATTATCAAATAAGTTGACAATCATATAAGAAACAATTATAATCAAAGCATAAAAGGTGTTACCGATAGACGGTTGCCCTTAGTAGCTTAAAAAAATAACCGCTAGTTTCTGAGGCTGGGCGGTTATTTTTTTGCCTTGCTATGACGACCTATCGCATAGCCAAGACTAAAACAAGCAATACATAAGCTTAGAATAGCTATGAAATCTGATATCATCAACACGACAACGTCCTCCTTCCGAAGATTCCTTAATTCTTAATTAAGGTTTCTATGTAAACGAAGTTCACAGTACTTCGAATATTGGACAACCGCCTACCGAGTATGGTAACACCCATATTTATATTATATATGAGAACGTATGTTCTGCCAATATATTTTTATATTTTAACAAAAATATCTCTACTTCTTCTCCAAATGTGATCCG
Organism: uncultured Lachnospiraceae bacterium; assembly: GCA_902783585.1. Taxonomy (GTDB): domain Bacteria; phylum Bacillota; class Clostridia; order Lachnospirales; family Lachnospiraceae; genus CAG-632. Next base: position 10,134 of record CACZRT010000260.1, read on the forward strand.
CTGGTTGATACAACCGCAATCAGATTATCTAAATCATCCTTGATCTCAATCTCATAGAAGCAGGTTCGCCTTCCGTCCTTGATACAGTGGGACTCGGCATATAAGGTATCACCCTTGACGATTCCGATATAACTGATCTGACTGACTGTCGTTACCGTCCAATGATCTTTGGTATTGGTCGCGACAGCAAAGACAAAATCCGCCAGAGTATAGATTGCGCCGCCCATTACCTGATTCACTGCATTCCTGTGCCGATCCTCTATTTTCATACTACATTTGGCATATCCATCATCTACCGCTTCAATGATAATGCCGGAAGCCTCCGTTGCAAAGCAGTCATCTTTAAAATAGTTTCTTGCCTCTTCTAAGTCTCTCATCATTCGGTCCTCCATTCGTCTTGATTTCTATAAATTCTGTATTCAGATTGGCAGGAATACGTCTATACTGATTCAATCTTATTTTCTCTATTCTTATCTCAGCCTCACTCATTTTCCGAGGCCTCATTTTCATTCTCCGGCGCCTGATATCCCGTCTCCAGAATACTCGAATGCCGCTCATACTTGTGTATGATGATGTACAGTAAGCTCACCGATACCGCCATCATGATCACCTCTGTGATTGGCTGTGCCCAGATCATGCCATTAAATTCAAACAGATAGTTGAGCAGGAGAAGGAGCGGAACATACAGGAACAGCTGCCGTACCAGCGTGATTCCAAATGCGTACTGCGGCTTTCCCATTGCCTGAAAGGAAGTCCGGCTCATGGAAATTGCTCCCACAAATGGAAGAATGCACATGATCGTCCGAAGTACCTTACTTCCGGTTTTGATCACCTCTGTATTCTCTGAAAAGATTCCGATCAACTGCGGTGCAAGGATTCCGAAGAATGCCATTACCACAAGCTCTGTGCAGCTTACCACCAGAACACCTGCCTTCAGAATCGACTTCATCCGCTTGTAGTTGCCGGCGCCGAAGTTATAGCCCATGATCGGCTGCGTACCTGCCGCAAAGCCTTGATAGATATAATTTCCAAAAGACATAATCTTCTGCGCGATTCCCATTGCCGCAACAGTCAGTTCCCCATAGGACACCGCCAGATTATTATTCACGATATATGCAGCAGAGGTC
>CACZRT010000261.1 GCA_902783585.1 uncultured Lachnospiraceae bacterium
CATGGTCTCCTTTGCCGTCTCCTCATACGCCGCTTCATATGTATATCCCTGCCTCATCAATGCCTCCACATCCTCATCAAACAATTCCTTCTGCCGGTCTGCATCCCGATACGATGAGCATACGACCATATGCAGCCCTGCCCTCTCGCCTGCCGCAAGCATTTCCATCAAAGGTCCATACGCCTCCTCTGCTGACCGGCTCCTGTTATCCGGAAGTGTGATCAAGGTCACTTCATAATCCTCCGGCAAAGGATGATTTCGGTTTACCAGAAGCAGGACATCCCCTGTATCATCTCCCTCTCTCTGACCGTCACTTCCGGTCTTAATGAAGATATCTTCTGTATAACCAATTTCATTTTCTCTAGTATATTCCATTCTATCTTCTCCATTATCCTCGGCTTCCGTAATATTGCCCCTGCTCTCATCCATAGTCATTGCCTGAACCTCCTTCACAGCTTCCCGGATTCCCGCCCGCTTTCCAAGCAGAAAAGAGCACACACAGAAGATCACGATCAAGATTATATAGATTACAAGCCTTATGATCGTTCTCCGGCGCCGGAGCTGCTTGCTTTGCGATCGCTTTTTATATAGCTGTATTCTATTATATTCATATAACTCTTCCGGTGTCATATCTATTCCTCACTCCACTGCGGATACCCCTGCCGGAGTCCCGTCTGTACCTCCGCAGTAATCTTCTGAATACTGTATGCCGCCTTATGTTCATAATCGATCAGCTGTAAGATCTCTTCATCGGTCAAATGCCGTTCCGGCAGGTAAAATGTACTGTCTTCCACACAGATCGTTATCCGGTCGCCTGTATACACCCCTGCCGCATTCTTCGGAACATCCGATATCCGTTCATATATCTCCAAATTCATAGTCCCGGACAGCCATTCATTGATCCATGCTGCATCGTTCTGTTCATAGCCCTTCAAGTACATTTCATATTGACCCTTTTCATATTCATCAAGAGGCCGGCTGTATGCACCGCTTCTATCCGTTTTCGCAGAATACATCGTCAGATATACACTATCAATCTCTGCCTCACTCATGTCCAGCATCCGTTTTCTATAGCCCCAGTCGTCTGCATCATTTCTATCAAACATTTCGCTGCTGTCACCAGACCCATTCACAGCCGCGTCCTCCTTGATCAACACCTTGTAATCAATCTTTTCTGAGAACTCAATGATCTCGTACAGCTCCTGATCGGTAAGCTCATGCTCCGGCAGATACAGAAGCTTCCGCTCGGTATCCAGTATGATACCGTCCAGATCATATCCATCACCCTGCACCTCTCCAAGCTGCATAGAATGGCCGGTTACAGCTGTCGATTCCGACACCGTACCATACTCCTCCAGTCTGGTCTTAATCTCCGCATAACGCTCGGCCTCCATTACGGTATAATTCCGGCTGAAGCTGGTTACCTCACCGGCACGTGCAGAAGCACAGTAAGCCTCCAGAACCTCTTGGGCTTTATGCTGTCTGTATATATGAGCACCATACATGCTGACTAACACAAGGAACAGAATCGCAGCGCAAGCCAGACTGATCCGGCGGATACCGGTTATCACATTCATATCCTCAGATTCCTCACCGGCTATCCCATTCGTATTCAAGATATCCGGAGAGTCCATATCTTCCAAAGAATCCAATGCCTCCAGCACTGCTTGATGCACAACCTCCGGCACCTCACGGAACATAGTATTATCCGGCATTTAGATCACCCCTTCCAGTATCTTTCTTAATATCTTCTTCCCGCGAAAGATACGATTTCTGACATTGGTTTCCGTAAGCGATAACATCTCTCCGATCTCCTTTACCGAATATCCCTCTATGTCGTGCAGCTCGATCGGAATCCGGTACTGTTCCGGCAGTCTTCGGAATTCCTGCAAGACCATCGATTCCTCCTCAATGGTATAATTCTCTTGTACCGTCGGCTCGCTTCCGTTGCTCATAATCTGCCGCTGCTCCTGTCTTAGGATCTGATAACACTCATTGATCACGATCCGTGTCAGCCATGTCTTAAAATATCTGACATCCCGCAGCGTATCTATTTTTTGAAATGCATGTAATATTCCATTTTGTATCGCATCTGCACAATCTTCATCCCTGCGCAGAATCGTCTTTGCCACACGGTACAGAGAGCTCTCCGCCTCTAACACCCTCCGGCTGAATTCATCCTTATCCATCTGATCATCCATTTCCCATGTGTTTATGTTGCTGTTTATCAAACATATTCTACTATTTAGATGCATAAGTGGACGCATTTGTCTCATTTGTCATTTGTTTTTAAGAATTTTTTAAAACCCTATTGACATCCATCTGTTATTAGTGTATATATAACACATAAACAGTTATAGAACAGTACGATCGCGATTAGTATTATGAG
>CACZRT010000262.1 GCA_902783585.1 uncultured Lachnospiraceae bacterium
GATTGGGGCAGCGCATGATCGATTGGTGATTGCGTATCTGACCATATGGATTAATGCGAAACTGAATATTATCTCCATGTCAATTGTCTGTTATTCTAGGGTATAGTTATTTTTATTAAGCAGCTGTTGCATTCGCTCAACTAAGATATTCAGCAGAAAGGGTATGATACTATGTTAAAGTTAATGACACCGGGACCGACGAGGGTACGTGAGAATGTTCGTCTGGCGCGGAGCATGGAGACAACGAATCCGGATCTGGATCTGACATTCTATGATTTCTATAAGGATACCTGTGATCTGATCAGTCAGATCTTATCGACAAAGAATCCTTCCTATATCTTAAGCGGTGAAGGGATTCTTGGGTTAGAAGCGGCCTGCGCGTCGCTGACGGAGCCGGGAGATAGGGTTCTGGTTCTGGATAACGGCGTGTTCGGACGGGGATTTGCTGATTTTGTCCGGATCTACGGTGGAGAACCGGTTCTGTATACGACGGACTATGAGGAGGAGATTGATCCGGAAGCACTGGCAGGGTATCTGGAACAGGATCATGCGTTCAAATATGCAACCGTCGTCCACTGCGATACGCCAAGCGGAAGGCGGAATCCGATCCAGGAGATCTGTCCGCTGTTAAAGCAGTATGGAATTCTTACGGTGGTGGATGCCGTGGCTTCGATGTTCGGAGAGAAGATTGAAGCAGATGCTTGGAAATTAGACATTCTATGCGGTGGATCTCAGAAGGCACTATCTGCTCCAATTGGTTTGACTTTTGTGACAGTAAGTGAAGATGCGTCCAGAGCTATGCATGAACGGAATACGCCAATAGCCTCTTTTTACGCGAATCTGCTGAACTTTGAAACCTATTATGAGGATAAATGGTTCCCATATACGATGCCGGTCAGCGATATTTACGGCTTGTATTTTGCTTTGAAAAATGTGATCGAAGATCCCGGCATTTATCAGAGACATCAGGAGAATGCGGATTATGTTCGGACGGCGATCCGTAACGCCGGATATCAGATCTATGGTAACAGCGGATACGCCAATACGGTGACGGCGGTGGTTGTTCCCGAGGGGATGACGGCAGAGGAGATCCTGACCGGAGTGGCTGAAGAATCCGGTATCATGCTGGCGGGCTCCTTCGATACCTTTGCCGGAAAGCTGATCCGGATCGGACATATGGGGGAGCAGTCGAATGCTTTAGATGTAAAACTTACCGTAGAAGCATTACTTAAGGTATTGTCGAAATCAAAATAATAAGGTATAATGTATCAAGTGATGGCATTCATTATAGATGAAAGCCATAGAGATAATAGTATTGGAAAGGAGTACACGAATATGACTAAGGTTAAGGTATTGTTAGATTCCATCGATAAGGTTAAGAATTTTGTGAATATCTTGATTAAGTTTGATTGTGACTTTGATATCAGCTCCAGCCGTTATACGATCGATGCAAAGTCCATCATGGGAATCTTTAGTTTGGATCTGTCACAGCCGCTGGATATGATCATCCATAAAGACGGTGATGTATCCGATATATTGGAAGCAATTAAGCCTTATGTTGTCGAGTAACACAGGCAGCGGTCAAGATCAGACCTGATATGGTCTGATAGGAGCTTGATATGGTAGTATGGATAGAAGAAGATGTTTTCTGATGCGGAAAACATCTTTTTCTATAACATATTATTCTATAACCTTTTTCTATAATCTTTTTTTATAACATTTTTTCGTGTGGGACTTATCTGTGAATGACTATTTGGTAACGTATAGTACAAGTGTTAATGCATAAGATATATAGATGATAAGAGATCAGATCATGGAGAAGATACAGATGGAAGAATCTCCAAAACAGAATAGAAGAACAGAAGCGGACAGACGCAGACGGATCAATCGGTATAAGACCTTGCTGCTTGGCGGGCTGTTACTTGGCACGATCTGCCCGATCGTGATCAGCCTGATACTGCTTCATAAGGTTTCCGTGTTAGAAGAGAAGGTTCAGACCTATCAGGATACGATCATGGCTGACTGGGTAACGATTCAGTCGAGTGGCGAGGCTTTGATGTCCAATCCGAATGTGAAGCTGAATGACTTAAGCGGGGAACCGGACGGTATGGCCGGGGGAGTTATTCCGACGGGAGATCCGGCAGCGTTCAAGGATCAGTCGGGCTTATTCTCTGATGGTAAAAATGCCGGCTTTGACACGGATGTGAAGACAAACCGTGTCTATCTTACCTTTGATGACGGACCGAGCATTTACACCGGTCAGATTCTGGATATTCTGGACGCCAATGATGTGAAAGCTACCTTTTTCGTGCTCGCCAAGGAGGATGAGCCATACGTATCCTATTATCAGGAGATTCTTGACCGGGGACATACCCTTGGGATGCATTCTTATACGCACGAATATACGCAGATCTATGCGTCTCTGGATGCCTTCGAGAAGGATGTGACGGATCTGTCGGATTTTCTGTATGATCAAACCGGTGTGAAGCCGACCGTCTATCGGTTTCCGGGTGGCAGCAGTAATAATGCCGGACAGGTATCCATGCAGGAGTGTATAGCTTACTTAAATGAGCAGGGGATTCAGTATTATGACTGGAATGCCCTGAACGGAGACGCCGTGTCAACCGAATTGTCCGCACAGCAGCTGGTAGATAATATCATGAGGGGCGTGCATAAGAATAATACCTCAATCATTCTGATGCATGATATGCAGTCCCGGCATACCACGGTGGATAGTCTTCAGCCGTTAATTGACACCCTGAAATCAGAGGGGTATGAGCTTCTTCCTATCGATGAGACGACCCCGCTGATTCAACATATCCCTTATGATACAGGGTTTGAGGAAGCGGCGGATTGATCATTGTAAGATCGAAACGGTGGAAGAATGCTGTCCGATCAGAGATGAAGAAGAACAGGACGAACAGATAATGACCTATGATGAAGCCTATAATTACATACAGGAACGCAGTAAGCTCGGCAGCATACTGGGGCTTACAACGATCAAAGAGCTCTTAAAGCGTATGGGGAATCCGCAGGATCGGCTTCCGGTGGTACATATTGCGGGTACGAACGGGAAGGGCTCTATTCTGGCGTGCATTGATGCTATCATGCAGGATGCGGGATATCGTGTCGGACGCTATATCTCGCCCACGATCTTTACCTATCTGGAACGGTTCCAGATAAATGGTGTCTATATGAGGGAGGAGCAGTATGCCGGTTATATGGAGCGGCTGATTCCTTATGTGGAAGCCATGGAAGAGGATGGATATGGTCCTGTAACGGCATTTGAGTTGGAGACGGCGATCGCATTCCTGCATTTTCTGACGGAGCAGGTAGATCTGGTGTTGCTGGAGACCGGTATGGGCGGGCGATTGGATGCAACGAATGTTGTGACCGAGCCATTATGCACTGTTCTGGCGTCGATCCGTCTGGATCATATGCAGATCCTGGGGGATACGATTCCGAAGATCGCGCATGAAAAATGCGGGATACTAAGAGATCATGTTCCGTGCGTGGTCTATCCGGATAATGAGGAGGCGTATGAGACGATCCGCAACGAATGTCAGAGCCATCAGGCACCGTGTATTCTGCCAGATCTGAAGGAATTACAGATGATCAAGAGCACCTTGAACCGTGAAATATTTGCTTATAAAAACGTGAATCATGAACTTGCGCTTCTCGGGGAACATCAGATATATAATAGTCTTACAGCTATTGAAGCCGTGAATATATTAAGGGGAAAATATGATTTGAATTATGTGAATATACAAAATGGACTTCGTGCAGTTGAATGGAAGGGAAGATTCGAGATCTTACGCCAGAATCCGTATGTGATCCGGGATGGCGCGCATAATCCGGATGCCGCATTGCAGCTTCGGAATCAGTTGATAAAGCATTTTACAAACCATCGTATTCTTTATATAATAGGAGTATTAGGGGACAAAGACCATGACCGGATGCTGAAGCTTCTGGGACCGCTTGCCTGCAAGGCATACGTGCTTACGGTTCCGGATAATGGAAGAGCCATGCCGGCGGAAGCTCTGGCGGAGGAAGTAAGAAGGTATATACCGGAGGTCGTGATCGCGGGATCGCCGCAGGAAGCCTATCATCTGGCACTGAACGATGCCGGTCCGGAGGACGTGATCGTTGCCTTTGGGTCTTTGTATTATATTGGGAAGCTTGATATGGAGTGAAGAGGATTCAAGATGGAACGGTTAGAGCGGATTCGACGGCACCAATTGTATAAGGAATGTATGGATGTCATCGACCGTGCGGAAATTGACCGGATCTATTGTCTGCATAATCTGGAGCATTCTCTGGATGTTGCCAGGATCGCCTATATCTTAAGTCTGGAACAGGGGCTCTCTCTGAATAAGGAGCTGATCTATGCCATGGCACTTCTGCATGATCTTGGAAGGAGTGTGCAGTATCGGACCGGCGAGAATCATCATCAGGCAGGAGGACCGATTGCCCGGCAGATCTTAATGGATTGCGGATATTCCGAGGAGGAGACCCGAATGCTGGTGGAAGCCGTCATTGCTCATCAGGCTCCGGCAGAGGATAAGGAGAATCCGTATCGAACGGTTCTGTATCGGGCAGATAAGCTATCGAGAAATTGTTATCACTGCCAGGCGAGCGATACCTGTTACTGGAAGGATGCCGAGAGAAATCATGAGGTTCGGTATTAAGAACAAGGAGTATATATTCATTTTAAGATTAGAAGATTGATGAAGGTAGTATCAGATTCGGTATTAAGAGTTGAAGAATAAAGTGTACCCTTTGTCAAGGACAAATTTAAAAGCATAAAAGCATAGTTATTTGTCTCTTGGAAGATGACCATTGTCATCAATGGA